>DAIDHU010000496.1 GCA_027451915.1 Thiomonas sp.
CGGCTACACCGTCGGCGGCACCCTCAGCGGCCTGGCCTCGGGTACCAGCATCACGCTGTACAACAAGCAGACCGGCGAATCCCTGACACTGGGCGCCGACGGCAGCTTCGCCTTTACTACCACCCAGGCCAGCGGCGCCAATTACGCGGTCACGGTCTCGACCCCGCCCAGCGGCCAGAGCTGCTCGGTAACCGACGGGCTCGGCGTGGTCGGCACCGCGAGCGTCACGACCATCGCGGTCGCGTGCACCACCCCGCACAGCATCGGCGGCACGGTCAGCGGCCTGGGCAGCGGCAAGACCGTGACCCTGATCGACAACAGTCGCGATACCCTGCAGGTGAATGGGTCCGGCGGAACCCCAGTGACCTTCACCTTCGGGACCAATCTCGCGGGAGGTCAGACCTACGACGTGCAGATCGCGCAACAGCCAAGCGGGGGCATGGTGTGCCAGGTCACGTCTGGCGGCAGCGGCACCGTGTCGACGACGAATGGCGTGGATGTAACCAACGTGCAGGTGAGCTGCGCGTCGCCGAGTGCTGAATACCTCTACGTGGCCACGCCCAATGGCACTGTCGGCGTTTCGGGCTACCCCATCAACCTGGGCAACGGCACGTTGGGCACACAGATCGGACCGGTGACCACACACAACTATCCGGTGGCGCTGGCTGCCGACAGCCTCGGCGCCTACCTGTACACCATCGGCGGTAACGGCGGGGCTGATGACGTGACCGGGCTGAGCGTCAACTCAGGCACTGGCGCGATTGCGCTCGTGGGAACGCCCGCTCCCACCGGCATCGGCAGTGACCCCTACGGCGTGACGGTCAGCCCCAACGGCAACTTCGTGTACGTCGCAAACAACAACGACAACGATATCGCCATTTTCCAGTCCACTGCCGGGACGCTGACCCTGACCGCCACGGTTCCCTCCGGAGGCAACGGTCCCCAAGGGATCGTGTTCAACCCCTCCGGCACTTTCCTGTACGTGCTCAACTCCGGCAGCAACACCGTCACCACATTCGCCGCCAACCCCAGCACAGGTGCGCTCACCCCCGTGGGCTCGCCGGTGGCCACCGGCGTGACCCCTTACGGCGTGCAGACGTCGGTGACCCCCGGCGGCACCTTCCTGTACGTGGCCAACTACGGCTCGAACTCGATCTCCGCCTACTCGCTGGGCTCCAACGGCCTGCCCTCGCCCATCGCCGGCAGCCCCTTCGCGGCCGGCGCCCACCCCTTCGCCGTGACCATCAACCCCGCCGGCACCTTCGCCTACGTCGCCAACGAGACGGACAACACGGTATCGACCTACAGCATCGATCCGACCTACGGCACCCTGACGCCGGTCGGCACGCCGATCTCAACCGGCACGGGATCCAATCCTGAGGGGGTGGTGGTGGATCCTTCCGGTCAGTACCTGTACGTGTCCAGCTACAACACCAATGCCATCGAGCTGTTCACGATCGATCAGGGCACGGGCTCGCTGACCCTGGGCAGTCTGACGGCGGCGACGACTCCCGGCAGTCCCCGCCCGCTGGTAGCCGTGCGTCCCTGATCCCCGGACCTGTGACATGCGCGTGGTGTACTACGTCTCGCTGTTTCCCTGCTGGTCGGAAACCTTCATCGCCCGCGAGATCGCCAGCCTGCTCGACCAGGGGCTGGACGTGCGCATAGTGTCGCTCAAGCCCCCCTGCGAGGCGCTGGTGCAATCCGACGCCCGGCGCATGCTGGACCGCGTGGTCTACCCGCCGCGCGGGGTGCGCGGGCTGCTGCGCGGCCTCGGGCCGCTGCTCGGGCACCCTCTGCGCAGCCTGGGGGAGCTCGCGCGCATGGCGCGCGGGCTGTGGCGCCACCCGCTGGCGCTGCTCAAGTCCCTGATCGCCTGGTGGCGCACCCTGGCCACGCTGCGCGACGTGCGCGCGCTGCGCCCTGAGCACCTGCACGCCCATTGGGCCACCTACCCGTCCACCGCGGCGATGTTCGCCTCCGAGCGCCTGGGCCTGGGCTTCAGCTTCACCTCCCACGCCCACGACATCTACGTCGAGGACCACCTGATCGGGCCGAAGCTGGCGCGCGCAGCCTTCGGCGTGACCATCTCCGAGTACAACCGCGACGCGCTGGCCGAGCGCTACGGGCCGGCGGCGGTGGAGCGCCTGCGGGTGATCCACTGCGGCGTGCCAACCGCCGAATACGCCTTCGCGCCCGAGGGGCGCGAGCCCGGACTGGTGCTGGCGGTGGGACGCCTGGATCCGATCAAGGGCTTCGCGCACCTGGTCGATGCCTGCGCCGAGCTGGCGCGCGGCGGCCTGCGCTTTCGCTGCCTGATCGTCGGCGAGGGCCCGCTGCGCCAGTCCCTGCAGGCGCGCATCGCCGAACTCGGCCTGGATGGCGTGGTCGAACTGCCGGGCGCGCAGCCGCAGGAGCGGGTGCGCGAGCTGTTGCACAAGGCCTCGGTGTTCGTGCTGCCCAGCGTGATCACCCCTAGCGGCGACCGCGACGGCATCCCGGTGGCCCTGATGGAAGCCATGGCCTGCGGGCTTCCGGTGGTGTCCACCCGCGTGTCGGGCATTCCCGAGCTGGTCGAGCACGAGCTCGGCGGCCTGCTGGCGCCGCCCGGCGACGCCGTGGCGCTGGCGCGATGCATCGAGCGCCAGCTCGACACCCAGGGCGCGGACACCCAGGCGCGCGTGCTCCACGCACGGCGCCGGGTCGAGCAGGGTTTCGACATCGCGCAGGAGGCGGCCAGGCTGCACGCCGCCTTCACCGCCGTGCCGGGCGCCGGTGCCGCCGAGCTGCGGGTGCGCCATGCCTGAAGCCTTGCTCAAGCTGCGCCTGTTGGTAGTCAGCGACGAGATGGAAGTGGGCGGCACGCAGCGCCAGATCACGCACATGCTGCTGGGCCTGGACCGCGACGCCTTCGAGCCGACACTGGTGTATTTCCGCGAGCGTTCCTTTTTCGTCGACCAGCTCGAGGCCGCCGGCATCCGTGTGGTGCGCATCGACAAGCGCCGGCGCGTCGATCCGGGTTTTTTCTTGCGTCTGCGCGGTTTCGTCGCGCAGGGCGGCTTCGACGTCGTGCATTGCTTTTCCATCACCGCGGAGCTGTGGGGCGCGCTGGCCCTGGCCACGATCGCGCCGGCGCGACGCCCCGCGCTGCTGAGCTCGATCCGCAACACCTACGACTGGGAACACCCGCTGCGCCGGCGCATCAAGGCCTTCGCGGCTCGGCGCTCCTGGCGCGTGGTGGCCAACTCGCAGGCTGGCGCGCGCGGCGCCGCCCAGGCCATGGGCCTGGAGCCGCGGCGCCTGCCGGTGATCTACAACGGCGTGGAATCCGACGACGCCACGGAACCCGGCACTGCGCGTCTACGCGAGACGCTGGGCATCGAGGCGGGCGTGCCGGTGGTGCTGTTCGTCGGGCGCCTGGTCGAGCACAAGGACGTGCCGACCCTGTTGCGCGCGGCCGCCCGCCTGCGCGAACGCGGCGTGTGCGCGCTGCTGGCTGGCGACGGTCCGCTGGCGTCGACGCTGCAGGCCGACATCGACCGGCTGGACTTGCACGGGCGCGTGCGCCTGCTCGGCCAGCGCGACGACACCGCGGCGCTGATGCGCCTGAGCGCCATGGTGGTGCTGCCCTCGGTGTCGGAGGGTCTGTCCAACGTGATCATCGAGGCCATGATGCAGGGCCTGCCGGTGATCGCATCCCGGGTCGGCGGCAACGTCGAGCTGGTCGGGCACGACGCCACCGGCCTGTTGTTCGAACCCGGCGACGACGCCGGCCTGGCCGAGTGCATGGCGCGCCTGCTCGACGATCCGGCGCTGCGCGCGCGCCTGGGCGCCGCGGCCGGCCGGCGCGCGATGCGCGACTTCAGCGTGCGCGGGATGGTCGACGCCTATTCGACCCTGTACCGCGACGCGGCCCTGGCGGGCCGGCGCGGCGCCGGTCGCGCCCTTCAACCCTCTTCCAGCTCCTGAACCCGATGAATGGCCTGCTTGGTGATTTCCTCGTGCTCGTGACCCAGGGCGGCCCCGCGCCGCGCCTGGAGCACTTGGACGATGCGCGGCAATGGCCCCCCTCGCAGGCCGGCGACGCGGTGCGCATGCACGCGCCGCGCCCCGGTGTGC
>DAIDHU010000497.1 GCA_027451915.1 Thiomonas sp.
GGCCGCGGCCTTCCTGCAGGCGGAACACGAGCGCATGGTCGATTGGGCCGAGAAGCTGATCGGCTCGTCTGAACAGCCGCTGGACATCATCCACCTGGGCGCTGGAGGCTCCGAGACGCCGATGCTGGCGCTGCACACCGCGCTGGCCGTGTTGCAGCAGCCACGATGCCGCGTGCACTGGGTGGCCAACCTCGACGGCTCGACCCTGGAGGCGGCGCTGCAGGCCAGCGACCCCAGGCGAACCTGGGTGCTGATCAACAGCAAGTCCTTCCGCACCCAGGAGGTCATGCGCAACGCGGAATCCGTGGTGCAATGGTTGCAGTCCCACCTGGGCGCGGATCGGGCCCGCGGCCGCCTGGTCGCGCTGACCGCCAACGCCGAGGCCGCCTACCAGCGCTTCGGCATGCCCATGACCCAGGTGTTCCGCTCGCTGCCCGAGATCGGCGGGCGCTTCTCCCTGTGGAGCGCCCATGGCATGGCCCTGCTGCTGGCCTTCGGGGCCGATGCGGTGGCCGAGCTGCATGCCGGCGCGCTGGACATGGACCGCCATTTTCTCGAGACCCCGCTGGTGTGCAGCGCCCCGGGCCTGCTGGCCGGCCTGTCGCATGCCTACCGCGTGCGTTTCGGCCTGCCGCTGCTGTCCATCGGTCTGTACGGGGACGCCTTCGCCCACATGCCGCTGTACCTGCAGCAGCTGCTCATGGAGTCCCTGGGAAAGTCCACCTCGGCCGACGGGCTGCAGCCGGTGGCGGTCAGCGGGCCGGCGGTGATCAGCGGCGTGGGCACGCCGGTGCAACACACCTACTTCCAGCTTCTGCACCAGGCGGCGGTGCCGGTGTTCCACGAAATCGTCGCCGTGGCCAGGCCCTGGCACGCGCGCCATGCCGAGCACCTGGCGCTGCTGTCCAATGCCCTCGGCCAGGCCGATGCGCTGTGGAACGGCAAGGACGCCTCGAGCTGGCAGCGCGAATTGATGCAACAGGGCATGCCGGCGGCCGAGGCGCTGCGCGCGGCCCACCACCGCGCCTGCCCGGGCGGACGCCCGTCGACCTTCATCTGGATCCACGAGCTGCGGCCGCACCAGCTGGGCGCCCTGCTCGCGTTGTACGAACACCGCACGGTGGTCGAGGGCTGGCTGTACGGCATCAACCCTTTCGACCAGTGGGGCGTGGAGCTCGGCAAGACCCTGGCCACGCGCATCGAACAGGCCCTGCTGACCCATGACGCCCAGGGCCTGAGCGACGAGACCACCGCATCCATCGACTACCTTCGCCAACAACTCGCCTCATGACCAAGCCATCCGCCGAAGCGCCCGACGCGAGCGCGCCCAGCAGCCCTGCGAACGCCTCGGCCCTGCTGGCTGAGCGCCGCGCCAAGCTGGCCGCGCTGCGCGCCCAGGGCAGCGCCTACCCCAACGACTTCAAGCCCGACGCCCGCGCGGCCTCGCTGCATGCCGACTACGACCCGGTTCCGGCGGACGAATTGCCGGCGCTGGCGCGCCAGGTCTCCGTGGCCGGGCGCCTGATGCTCAAGCGCGTGATGGGCAAGGCCAGTTTCGGCACCTTGCAGGACGCCACGGGACGCATCCAGATCTACGTCACCAACGACCACACCGGCGAGGCCGGCCACGGCGCCTTCAAGCACTTCGACCTTGGCGATATCGTGGCCTGCCGGGGCAGCCTGTTCAAGACCCGCAGCGGCGAGCTGACCGTGCAGGCCACCGAACTGCGACTGCTGGCCAAGAACCTGCACCCCCTGCCGGACAAGTTCCACGGCCTGGAGGACGTGGAGACGCGCTACCGCCAGCGCTACGTGGACCTGCTGGTCACGCCCGAGTCGCGCCAGCGCTTCGTGGACCGCGGCCGCATCGTCTCGGCGCTGCGCGTGGAAATGGAACAGGCGGGCTTCGTCGAGGTGGAAACCCCGATGCTGCACCCCATTCCAGGCGGCGCCAACGCCAAGCCCTTCATCACCCACCACAACGCGCTGGACCAGGAAATGTTCCTGCGCATCGCCCCCGAGCTGTACCTCAAGCGCCTGGTGGTCGGCGGCTTCGAGCGGGTGTTCGAGATCAACCGCAACTTCCGCAACGAAGGCATCTCGGTACGCCACAACCCCGAGTTCACGATGATGGAGTTCTATTGCGCCTACTGGAACCACCAGGACGTGATGGACTACACCGAGGGCCTGCTGCGCCAGGCCGCGATCCGCGCCCGGGGGGCGGCGCGCTTCCAGTACCAGGGACGCGAAATCGACTTCGACACCGGCTTCGCGCGCCTGAGCGTGCGCGACGCGGTGGCGCTGCATGCCGGGCTGGACGCGCAGGCGCTGGACGACCCGCGGGCGCTGCGCGAGGTGCTGCAGCGGGCCGGCGAGCCCGCGCCCGCCCACTGGGGCGTTCCGGAACTGCAGTTCGGGGTGTTCGAGGCCGTGGTCGAGGACAAGCTCTGGCAGCCCACCTTCATCGTCGACTACCCGGTGGAGGTCTCGCCGCTGGCGCGCGCCAGCGATTCCGACCCCGGCGTCGCCGAGCGCTTCGAGCTGTTCATCGCCGGGCGCGAGATCGCCAACGGCTTCTCCGAGCTCAACGACCCCGAAGACCAGGCGGCCCGCTTTGCCGCGCAGGTGGCGAACAAGGATGCCGGCGACGAGGAAGCGATGTATTTCGACGCCGACTACATCCGCGCCCTCGAGGTGGGCATGCCCCCGGCCGGCGGCTGCGGCATCGGCATCGACCGCCTGGTCATGCTGTTGACCGACGCCCCCAGCATCCGCGACGTGATCCTGTTCCCGGCACTGCGCCGCTCGGCCGGATGATGCGACGCCGACGCAGGCCCGACGAGCCCTTCCTGTGCCAGGAGCGCGGCGAGGTGTCGCTGCACTTCGGCATGTCGGCCTTGCAGAGCCGCATGCGCAGCGCCGAGCCCAACCGCCTGGTGCTCGACTACACCCGGGCCATGATGGCCTTCGTGCTGCTGCAGCCCCACCCCGAGCATGTGGTGATGATCGGCCTGGGCGGGGGCTCACTGGCCAAGTACTGCCACGCCCATCTGCCCGGCTCGCGCTTCACGGCGGTGGAGATCAACCCCGAGGTCATCGCCATGCGCGGCAGCTTCGCCGTGCCGCCCGACGACGAGCGCTTCGCCGTGGTGCAGGCCGACGGGGCGCTGTGGATCCGCGAGCACGAACAATCCTGCGACGTGCTCCTGCTCGACGGCTTCGACTCCGCAGGCCTGCCCGAATCCCTGTCCAGCCAGGAGTTCTACGAGGCCTGCGCGCGCGCCCTGCGCCC
>DAIDHU010000498.1 GCA_027451915.1 Thiomonas sp.
AACCTTTAAAACGCATTTCAGATCATTTTTGGAATGAATCTTACCCTGAGGTTTTAAATGGCGGGACATCTAAAAAGGAAAAACAGTTTTCGATTTCTCCTGAGAAGGAAGAAGAAATTAAGAGTAGAATGATGATCGAGCTGGACGGCCAGAACCAGCTTCGCTACCGCTTTTTCCAGGGACTTCCGGAGGACTACCGACGCCTGGCCGCCGGGTATCGCTTTGATCGTTCCGAAGGCACCGCCGGCCTGGCAATTCGCTGCGGCGAGCCAGTGTTCACCGCGGACTATCCGTCCAGCGACCATGCGATGCCTGATTTCGTGCGTTGCGGGCTTCGCGCCAACCTGATCGTGCCGGTCGGCCCGGCCGACGACAGGCGCGGGGTCATCGCGCTGGCCTGGTTCGGGCGCGCCCCGCTGCGCGAGCCGGACGCCGGGCAGCTGGCGGTGGTGGCCATGGTGGCCGACCTGATGTACTGGGCGCTGCACCGCCAGCACCTGGAGCACAGCCTGCAGCAGCAGGCCCGGCACGACCCGTTGACCGGCCTGCCCAACCGGCGCTACCTGCTGGGCCAGTTGGAGACCATGCTGCGCCAGCAATCCCCGCAGGCCCCGCTGGCGGTGGCCTGGCTGGACCTGGATGGATTCAAGCCGGTGAATGACCGGCACGGCCACGAACAGGGCGACGCGGTGCTGGGCATGTTCGCCGAGCGTCTGCGCGGCGCCGTGCGCGAGAACGACTTCGCGGCGCGCCTGGGGGGCGACGAGTTCGCGGTGGTCTTCGCCGAGGTCCCGGGCGAACACGAATTGCACGCCATGCTGGAGCGGCTCAGCGAACGGCTGAACCGCCCCTATCGCTTGCGTGGAGGCTGCACGGTCGAATGTCCGGCCAGCATCGGTGCCGCGTGGTCCGGCGCGGGGGCCCTGGATGCCGAGGCCTTGCTGCGCGATGCCGACCGCGCCATGTACCTGGCCAAGGGGCGCCACCGCCCCGACCAGGCCGCCTGGCGCGTGCTGTCGGTGCCGACGCGAAGCGCCACGGACCCCGGGGCCGGGGTGCAGCTGCCGGGACGGCTCGAACTGCATTACCAGCCGGTGTTCGACCTCGACCGCGGCCGGGTGGTGCGCCTGGAAAGCCTGGCCCGGCTGCGCCGCGATGGCCAGTTGCTGGCTCCGGCCGAATTCCTGGGCCAGCTGGAGCGGCGCCAGCACCGCCAGCTGCTGCACGGCGTGCTCGACGCCAGCCTGCACCAGCTGGCCCAATGGGAGCAGCAGGGCCTGGGCGGCCTGTGCGTGTCGGTCAACGCGGAGCCGCACTGCCTGGGCGAACCCGACCTGGCCCAGCACGTGGCCGAAATCCTGCAGCGCCACGCAGTGCATCCCAGCCGGCTCACGCTGGAAATCCTGGAACGCGGCGAACTGCTCAGCCGCGAGGTCGCGCTGCGCCAGCTCACGCTGCTGCGCGCCATGGGCGTGCGCCTGGCCATCGACGACCTGGGCACCGGGCATTCCAGCCTGCTGCGCCTGCGCAGCCTGCCGATCGACGAGATCAAGCTCGACCAGGCCTTCGTGCGCGACATCGCGCGCAACCTGCAGGACATCGCCTTCGTGCGCAGCGTACGCGAGCTGGCGCACGGGCTGCACGTGGAACTGGTGGCCGAAGGCGCGGAGAATGCCGAGATCCTGGACATCCTGCGCGCGCTGGGCATTCGCCAGGTGCAGGGCTGGGGCATCGCGCAGGCGGTGCCGGCGTCGCAGGTGCCCGGGCTCATGGCCCGCCTGCGCCACTGGCGCCCGGCGCGCGCGCACAGCGCGCTGGCACTGGCGTACACGCACCACCTGAACCTGGATTCGCATATCCTGGGCCTGCTGCACAACGCACCGGCCCACCTGCGCGCCTTCCACCCCGGCGAAGCGCCGCCCGCCGAGCTGGACCCTGCCTTGCGGGAACTGCCCGCCGCGCACGCCCTGTACCGCCAGCAACGCGTGCTGCTGGCCGACATGGCCCGCCACCACGATCTCGACCTGCGACTGCCCATGCGTCGCTACCGCCAGCTGGGCGAGCGCGTGCGCGAGCTGCTGGCGCTGGCGGCGCGCATGGGGCCGCAGGCCTGAGCGAGTCTTGGTGCGGCACAGCATGCTGGCGGGGTCCGGCACCGCTTTCCAGCCCCTGGCGCCCCACCCCAGCGCGGGTGCAAGGAGTTTTTTGGAACTATTCATGTCGTTGAAAGAAAAGGGTTTTCTGGAGCCTCGCCTCAATTGTTGCGCCGCACCAAAAAAACTCTTGACATGCGCGGATTCGGGTCTAGAATTCGTCTTGTGCGTTGCACAAAACCGCATCCGAGTCTGATCAGGCGAATGTCACGGAACGGACTTGTTGAAGGCGCACGATCGAGAGCAAGGCTGGGCCCGCCTCCGGCCTCCTTTGAATCCACAACGAACGCCCCCCACAGGAGCCGATGATGATGACCCCCGAACAACTGATCGCCGCGCAAAAATCCCAGCTGGAAACCCTCTTCGCCCTGTCGGGCAAGGCGGTGGACGGTTTCGAGCGCATGGTCGAACTGAACCTGCAGACCCTGAAGACGGCGATGCACGAGAGCTCGGAAGCCACGCTGGCCGCGCTGTCGGTCAAGGACCTGCAGGAATTCACCGCGCTGCAGCCCAACCTGACCCAGCCGCTGACCGAGAAGGCGCTGGCCTACGCGCAGCATGTGTATGAAATCGCCTCCGGCACCCAGGCCGAGATCGCCAAGGCGGTGGAAGCAAACGCCAGCGAGATGAACAAGAAGGTCCAGGCCCTGGTCGAGACCGCCACCAAGAACGCGCCGGCCGGCACCGAGACCGCCGTGGCCATGTTCAAGACCGCGATGAGCGCCGCGAACAACGCCTACGACTCGCTGCACAAGGCCAGCAAGCAGGCCGCCGAGGTGGTGGAAGCCAATATCAGCACCGTGACCAGCACCGCGATGAAGGCGGCGCAGACCAACGGCGGCAGCCGCGCCAAGCGCGCCGCCTGAGCGCGGGCTCCGCAAGCAGGCCGCGCAGACGGCCGTACCCCTTGTCTCCTCGGTACTTTCCCAAGTACCTTCAGCAGGCCGATCGGCAACGATCGGCCTCTTTTTTTGCGCGTCGCTCCGACCGGGACCGAGGCTGCGGCAGGGCGCGGCCGGCGCCGCGGCTCACACGCGCCCGAGCAGCTCCAGCAGCGACTGCGCCAACTCCTGCGGGCGCTCCTGCATCAGCGCGTGGCCGGCGTCGAGCAGGCTCAGGCCGGCCTGCGGCAGGGCGCTGCGCAGCTCCTCGGTGGCGCGCATGGGGGTCATGCGGTCGGATTCGCCCAGCACCAGCTGCACCGGCATGCGCAGGCGCCGCGCCATCTCCAGGCCGTGCGCGTAGGCATTGCAG
>DAIDHU010000499.1 GCA_027451915.1 Thiomonas sp.
ACTACATCGATGTGTACCAGCGCCAGGGGAAGTATCCGTTGCCGCTGCCCTCGGGCCTGGGCCACGAGGCGGCCGGCGTGGTCGAGGCGGTGGGCTCCGCGGTGACGGGCTTCGCCCCCGGCGACCGCGTGGCCTGCATGAACGCCGGAATCGGCGCTTACGCCGACGCGCGCAATGTCGCGGCGGACAGGCTGGTGCCGCTGCCGGCGGGGCTCTCGGACGAGCAGGCCGCGGCCGTGCTGTTCAAGGGCCTGACCGCGCAGTACCTGCTGCGGCGCACCCACCGGGTGCAGGCGGGGCAGACCGTGCTGGTGCACGCGGCCGCCGGCGGCGTGGGCCAGATCCTGTGCAGCTGGGCCAAGGCCCTGGGCGCCACCGTGCTGGCCACCGCCGGTTCCGCCGCCAAGTGCGAGATCGCGCGTCGCGCCGGTGCCGACGTGGCCGTCGACTACTCGCAGCCCGGCTGGGTGCAGCGCCTGCTCGAGGCCAACGGCCAGCGCAAGGCCGACGTGGTCTACGACTCGGTGGGGCGCGACACCTTCGAGCAGTCGCTGGACTGCGCGGCCCCCTTCGGCCTGGTCGTGCTGTACGGCGCGGCCTCGGGCCCCGTGCCCCCGCTGGACACCGAAGTGCTCAACCGCAAGGGCTGCCTGTTTCTCACCCGTCCGTCGGTGTTTCCCCACAACGCCGACCCCGCGACCCTGCGCGCCAACGCCGCGGAGCTGTTCGAGGCCATCGCGCGTGGCTGGGTGCGGGCCGAGGTGTCGCAGCGATTCGCCCTGGACGACGTGGTGGCCATGCACCGGGCCGCGCAATCGCGCGCCACCCACGGCGCGGTGGTGCTGGTGCCCTGAGCGGCACGGCGGCCGGGCCGTGGCGTCGTCGCGCCAGGGCCCTGGCCCCGCGGTTCAGGCCGCCTGGCGCAGCGGATAGGCGCGAACGGCCTCGGCCAGGCGGGCGATGCCGGCGTCGATCTGCTCGCGCGTGGCGGTGACGAAGGACAGGCGCAGGGTTCGCGGGTCGGCCTCGCCGGCGTGGAAGGGGGCGCCCGGCACGAAGGCCACGCCCTTGTCCACGGCGCGCGGCAGCAATTCGGTGGCGTCCATGCCCCGCGGCAGGCGCACCCACAGGAACATGCCCCCGGCGGGACGGTTCCATTGCAGCCCCAGGGAGCTCATCTCGCGCTCCAGCGCGGCCAGCATGGCGTCGCGCTGCGACTTGTACAGGGCGCGGATGCCCGGCACGTGGCGGTCCAGGAATCCGTCGCGCAACACGTCTGCGACCATGCGCTGGTTGAAGCTGGGCGTGTGCAGGTCCGCTGCCTGCTTGGCCTGCAGCAGCTTCGGGTACAACGCATGGGGGGCGACGACATAGCCCAGGCGCAGTCCCGGAGACAGCACCTTGGAGAAGGAGCCGAGGTAGATGCAGGCATCCGGACGGCGCGCGCTCAGCGGTGCCGGCGGCGGGGCCTCGAACCACAATTCGCCGTAGGGGTTGTCCTCGACCAGCGGCAGCTCCAGCTCCTGCGCCAGCTCCACCAGCGTCTGGCGGCGAGCGTCGCTCATCAGCCGACCGGTGGGATTCTGGAAATTCGGCAGCACATACAACATGCGAGGCGCCTCGCCCGCGCCTGCCGCCCGGCGCAGCGCCTGCGGATCGAGCCCCTCGTCGTCACCCGCCACGCCTTCGATGCGAGGCTCCATCGGCGCGAAGGCCTGCAATGCCCCGAGATAGGTGGGGTTTTCCACCAGCACGCGGCTGCCGGGGTCGATGAGCACCTTGGCAACGAGGTCCAGGCCCTGCTGCGAGCCGGTGGTGATCAGCACCTGCGCCGGATCGACCGGCCAGGGCAGCATGTCCGCCACCTGCTCGCGCAGCAGCGGCAGTCCCTCGCTGGCGCCATACTGCAGCGCGCCCTGTCCGTCGTCGCGCAACACGCGCGCGCAGGACTCGGCGAAGGCGTCCACCGGGAAGGTCCTGGGCGACGGCAGGCCGCCGGCGAAACTGATGATTCCGGGGCGCTCGGTGAGCTTGAGCACCTCGCGGATCACCGAAGGGTTCATTGCATGCGCGCGACGCGCGAGTGTCCAGGCCATGGGCGGTTTCCTCGATTTGCACACAGTGTAGGGCCGCTCCGCGGGCCACGGCGCCGCTGCCGCGACCTCGAGCACCCGGGCCCGGCCGGCTTGCGCACGAGGCCCCCCGGGCTGGGCGACAATGACCGGCATGAGCACCGAGCCCTCCGAGGACCGATTCGCGCAGCTGCCCGGCGGCATGCGCATTTGCTGGCGCGAGCGCGGGCCGGCCGACTGGCAGGCCCTGCTGCTGCTCAACGGCCTGGCCATGCAGCTGATCTCGTGGCCCGCCGGCCTGATGCAAGGCCTGGCGGATGCCGGGCTGCGCGTGATCATGCCGGACAACCGCGACGCCGGGCTGTCCTCGGCCGCGTCGACGCCGCCCCCAGGGCGTCTGCGCCAATTGCTGGCGCTTGCGCCTGGCGACAACTACGGGCTGGAGGATATGGCCGACGACATGGCCGCGCTGCTCGATCATCTGGGCCTGGGCCAGGCTCACGTGGTCGGCATGTCCATGGGCGGGATGATCGCGCAGTGCCTGGCCGCGCGCCACCCGGCGCGGGTGCTCAGCCTGTGCTCGATTTTTTCCACCACGGGGCGGCGCACGGTGGGACAGCCGGCGCCGTCGACCATCCTGCGCATGCTCAAGCCGGTGCCGCGCAGCGCCGAGGAGGCGGTCCGGCAGTACGTGGATTTCATGCGGCACATCGGCAATGCCGCCGAGCCGGGCGCGGCGCAGGAATGGGCCGACTACGCGCTGCGAGCCTGGAATCGCGCTGGCGGACGCGTGAATGCCGAAGGCACGGCACGCCAGATCGCGGCCATCCAGAAGTCCGGCGATCGCAGCTCGCAGCTTCGTGGCATACGCGCGCCCACGCTGGTGCTGCATGGGGATCGCGACCTCATGGTGGCACCCAGTGGCGGGCGCGCCACCGCGGAGCTCATCCCCGGCGCGCGCCTGCGCATCCTGCCGGGCCTGGCGCACCAGATCGTCCAGGCGCGCTCGCGCGAGCTGGTCGACTTGATCGTGCACAACCTGCCGCGCTGAGCGGGGAGGCGTGCTCGCGGGCCAGCCCTTGGCATGCGAGGCCCTCGCCCGCGAGGCGATGGCTTGCGACCCTCAGGGCAGGCAGCCCACGCGCAGGCTCAGGGGCCAGGTGATGCTGCGGCGCAGCCCCGGGGCGCCCCAGACGCGGCCGAGCTCCTGCCTGAATGCGTCCAGGGGCGCGCGGCCCAGCGCGGCCAGCGCCGGGCGCAGCGCCGACCAGGTGTCCACGTAGCCGAGCAGTTCGTCCAGCGACCACTGGGCACCCACGTCCATGGGGGGCGCCTCGCGCTCCGGGAAGGGAAAGGGCAGGCTGCGATAGCCCTCCTGCACCAGCTTGCGCTCGGGCGGCCAGTAGGGGCCCAGGATGCGGTCGTGCCAATCGAGCAGCAGCGCGCCTGGCTCGCCATCCATGCTTGCCACGCCGTAGCTGATCAAGGCCAGGCAGCCGCGCGGGCGCAGCACGCGGCGCGCCTCGGCGTAGAAGCCCGGCAGATCGAACCAGTGCGCGGCCTGGGCGGCGCTCACCAGGTCGACGCTGCCATCGGCCAGGCCGCTGCGCTCGGCCGGAGCCACGCCGTAGCGCACTCGCGGGTGTTGCCGGGCATGCGCGATCTGCTGCGCGCTGGCATCGGTGGCCACCACCTGCTCGAATTCCTGGGCGAGCAGGGTGGAGAACTGGCCTGTGCCGCAGCCGCAGTCCAGCGCCAGCGAACGCGCCGGTGCGATGCCTGCGAGCCAGCTGGCCAAGCGTGGCGGATAGCTCGGCCGGTGGCGTGCGTAGCCGGCCGCATGGGCGGAGAAATGGTCCTTGAAGGGGGTCGGCGCGCTCGGCGGGCTCATCGATGCAGGCTCCTGCGGGGGGATCGCGAAAGCCTACGCCGGAAAGCCCGGCTCAGTGCGACATGAACACCGGCAGGGTCATGGAGCCGAGGATCGAGCGGGTGACGCCCCCGAGTACCCATTCCCGGGTGCGCGAGTGTCCATAGCCCCCCATCACCAGCAGGTCGGCGCCGAGGTCCGCGGCGTCGCTGAGCAGCAGTTCATCGATGCCAGCGCCCAGGCTGGGAAGGGTCGCGGAGCCCGAGGCGTAATCCACGTCCATCTTGTGGCGCAGGCCCTGGCGCGCCTCGACCCCGTGGCTGCGCAGGAAATCGCGAGCCAGCCCCAGGGTGCGCGCTGCCACGCTCTCGGCGTTGCCGTAGGCGTGCAGGGTCACCTGGCCCGCGCGCTGCAGCAGCGGCAGCGCATCGCGCAGCGCACGCGCGCTTTGACGTCCGCCGTCCCAGGCCGCCAGCACCCGCGTGGCGCAACTGCGTCCGAGCTCGCGCGGCCGTGGAACGAACAGCAGGGGGCAACTCGAGGCCAGCAACAGCTGGGAGGCGAACTGCTCGGCCGCCGCATGGGCGCTTTCCAGGTAAGGCTGGCTGAGCACCAGCAGGTCGGCGCCTCGCGTGAACTCGGCCAGCGCATCCGCGCCTTGCGCCACGCCACGGCAGTCTCCTTGCACGCCGGCGCCGCGCAGCAGTCCGCGGGTGGCTTCGCAGTCGATGGCATCCGGGGCGCACAGCGCATGCACCTCGGCGCCCTGCGCGCCCGACAGCCCGGCCACGAACTCGACCAGCCTGGCCGCCTGCGTGACGGCGCCCATGCACAAAAGCACCCTTCGATACTCGTTCATCGCTGGCTCCGACCGTCGCTGGGTTCCTGTTGCCGCCAGCATAGGCAGGCCCGGGCGCGCTGCCTTGCGCCAGCGCAAACATGCCGCGGGCGCGGGCGGGCCGCATGGCCGGCCCACCCGCGCCTGTCATCAATCCGACATGTCCGGCACCTAGAGTGAAAACGTTTACACACCAGTGCCAGCCCGCCGTGCGCGCAGCCTTTCTCGATTTCGACCACACCCTGCTCGGTGCCGACAGCAACCAGCTCTGGATGGAGCACCTGGCCGCGCAGGGGATGTTGTCGCCCGCGGCGCTGCGGCGCCACGAGGCCTTCATGCGCGACTATGCCTGCGGCGGCCTGGATTTCGCCGCGCTGGATGCGTTTCGGGCCGAGCTCGACGCCAGCGTCGAGCCGCGTCTCCTGCAGGCCTGCCGCGATGCCTGCGTGCGCGAGCGCCTGTTGCCGGCGCTGGCGCCCGGAGCGGCCGACGCGGTCGCACGACTGCGTGAGCAGGGAGTGCTGCTCATCGTGGTCAGCGCCAGCCGGGAGGCCCTGCTGCGCCCAGTGCTCCGTCGCCTGGGCATCGAGCACCTGATCGCGGCCGACAGTCCCCATGGAGCCGGCCTCGTCCAGCCCTGCTTCGGCCCGGGCAAGGTCGTGCACGTGGAGCATGCGCTGCGCTCCATGGGGCTGTGCCTGCGCGGCCTGGAGCGCAGCTGGTTCTACAGCGATTCGCACAACGACCTGCCCTTGCTCGAGCAGGTCAGCGATCCCGTCGCGGTCGACCCCGATCCCCTGCTCGAGCGCGTGGCCCATTGGCGCGGCTGGCCGGTGGTGTCGTGGAGGGAGGCGGCCTGATGCCCAGCACCCTGCACGACGTCGCCGAGCGCTCGGGCACTTCCATCGCCACCGTCTCGCGCGCCCTCAACCAGCCCGGCAAGCTGCGGCGCGAGACCCTGGAGCGGGTGCGCAAGGCCATGCGCGAGCTGCACTTCCGCCCCAACCTGATCGGTCGCCAGCTGCGCGGCGAGCGCACCGGCCTGGTGGGGGTGGTGCTGCCCGACATGCTCAACCCGGTGTTTGGCGAATGCCTGCAGGGCATCGAGGAGTCCGCCGCGCAGGGTGCCTTCCGTGTGCTGCTCAGCACCACCGGCTATGACGCCGGGCGGGAAGCGCAGGCCATCGACACCTTGCTGTCGCAGCGCGTGGACGGGCTGATCCTCACCGTGGCCCGGGCCGAGGGCCATCCGCTGCTCGACGAGCTGGCCGCGAGCGGCGTGCCCTACCAGCTGGTCTACAACCACTGCGCCTCGCATCCCT
>DAIDHU010000500.1 GCA_027451915.1 Thiomonas sp.
CGGGGTAGGCGTCGACCAGCACGTCCTGCGGCGCGTCGTGCATGCAGCGAAGGTTGCGCGTGTGCTGGGAATTGCCGCCGCGCCAGGCGCGCGGCGAGGCCTCCAGCATCAGCACGGTGGCGCCCGCCTCGCGCGCGGTCAGCGCCGCGCACAGGGCTGCGTTGCCCCCTCCGATCACGAGCACATCGACCATCCACGCCCTCCCCCGAGAGGATCCCGAGGCCCCAAGCATAGACCAGGGCACGCCCGCGGCGCGAGAGGACAATTCGTGAAATTTTGGGCATGGAACGACACTTTCCGGTCTCGCCAAGCTCGACTCGCGCCCCGGCAAGCTGCGACACTGGAGCCTGGCGCATCGAGCTCGCGCACGCAGGGTGCGAGCGCCTTGCGTCGGCACAGGCCTTGGGAAGGAAAAGACAACATGTTGAAGAAGATTCCGGCCGCACTCGCGCGGCCAGGAATGTTCATCCAGAAATTCGAAGGTCCCTGGCTTGCGCATCCGTTCTGGCGCAGTTCCTTCCTGCTGGAGCAGCCCGACGACCTGCGCAGGATCCTGGACTCGGGCGTTCCCGAACTGTGGATCGATACCGAAAGGGGGATCGATCTGCCAGCGACCCGCGAGGCCCCACGGGCGCCGGCACCGCAGGAGCCCGTTCCGCTGCACGAGGACGCCCGCGCGCGGGCGCCGGCGCCCGAGTCACCCCCCGCGAGCCGGGTGGAAATGGCCGCGGAGCTCGGGCGCGCGCGCAAGCTGTACGAGGACTCCCGGGCCGGGATGCGGGCGCTGTTCTCCGAGGCCAGGCTCGGCCGTGCCATCGACCCCCGGATGGCCGCCAGCCTGGTCGAGGACATCGCGGCCTCGCTGCAGCGCAACCCCTGGGCCCTGATCAGCGTGGCGCGGCTCAAGACCAGCGACGAATACACCTACATGCACTCGGTGGCGGTATGCGCGCTGATGATCGCCCTCGGCCGCCAGCTGGGACTCGCGGACGAGGAGGTTCGCGAGGCCGGCACGGCAGGCCTGCTGCACGATCTGGGCAAGGCGCGCATCCCGCCGGACATCCTGAACAAGCCCGGCAAGCTCAGCGAGCGCGAATTCGCGGTCATGAAAGCCCACCCCCGCCATGGCTGGGACATGCTGCGCCAGGTGCGTGGCATGGGCGAGGCCGCGCTGGACGTGTGCCTGCACCACCACGAGAAAATGGACGGCAGCGGCTACCCCGACGGCCTGGCTGGCGAAGCCATCTCCCTGGTGGCGCGCATGGGTGCGGTGTGCGATGTCTACGATGCGGTCACCTCCAACCGCCCCTACAAGAAGGGCTGGGACCCGGCGGAGTCGCTGCGCAACATGGCCCGCTGGACCGGCTCGCACCTGGACCCGAGAATCTTCGCGGCCTTCGTGAAAAGCGTGGGCATCTATCCCGTGGGCAGCCTGGTGCGCCTGGAATCGGGCCTGATGGGCGTGGTGGTCGACCAGGGCGAATCCTCGCTGCTCACCCCGCGGGTGCGCGCCTTTTTCTCGGCCAAGACCCGTGCCTACCTGCAACCGAGCCTGGTCGACCTGGCTCGGCCCGGCTGTCAGGACCGCATCGCGGGCCCCGAGAACCCGGCGGATTGGGGTATCACGGACGCGGAAAGCTATTGGCAATAGCCTTGAGAACGATCGATCATTGCGCGCATCGGCGAAGCCATGGCCGGGTCCGCCGCGATTCATGGCCACGGCGCTTGCGCTACGCTTTCGCGAGCCCAGGATCGGGAGGAAATGGCACATGAGTGGTCACATGCAGGGGACACCCGGAGCCGGCACGCCGGAGCCCAGCCCGCCCCACTGCGCGGGCGACCAGGACAACTGCGGCATCTGCGGCAACGGCCTGCGCAACGAGCTGGACTTCAGTTTCGCCTACCAGCCCATCGTCGATCTTCCCGCGGGGCGCATCTTCGCCCACGAGGCCCTGGTGCGGGGCCCCGACGGGCAGTCCGCGGCCAGCGTGCTCGATCGCATCGGTGAGGCCACGCGCTACAGCTTCGACCAGGCCTGCCGCGTCAAGGCCATCGACCTGGCCTGCGACTTCGGCCTGCTCGAGCGCGGGGGCGAGAAACTGTCCATCAACTTCCTGCCCCACGCGGTGTACCGGCCCGAAGTATGCATACAGACCACGCTGCAGGCCGCGCGCAGGCGCGGGCTGGAAGTGTCGAACATCGTGTTCGAGGTCACGGAGGGCGAACGCATCGAGGACGGCCCCTGGTTCGCCGAGATCCTGCGCGAATATCGCCGGCAGGGCTTTCTCACCGCCATCGACGATTTCGGGGCCGGCTACGCCGGCCTGCGCCTGCTGGCGGATTTCCAGCCCGACCTGATCAAGCTGGACATGGACCTGGTGCGCAACGTGGACACCCAGCCCGCGCGCCAGGCCATCGCCCGTTCGGCCATACGCCTGGCGCAGGAGCTGCGCATCGCGCTGGTGGTCGAGGGCGTCGAGACGCCGGGCGAGCGCGATTTTTTCCTGCACGAGGGCGTCGAGCTGTTCCAGGGCTACCTGTTGTCGAAACCGGCGTTCCAGAACCTGGCGCGCCTGGCCGACTGCCTCTGAGCCGGCGCGGCCTCAGGCCGGATCGCGCCCGACCATGGCTTCGGGACGGACCGCGGCGTCGAAGCCGCGGGCGTCGATCAGGCCCGAGCGCAGCGCCGCCTCGCGCAGGCTCAGGCCCTGTTCCTGCGCCAGGTGCGCGATGGCCGCGGCCCGGTCGTAGCCCAGGATGGGCGCGAGCGCCGTCACCAGCATCAGCGACTGCCCCACCAAAGCCTGGATGCGCGCGCGATCGATCTGGGTATCCCGCACCGAATATTCGTGGAATTTCTCGCTGGCGTCCCCAAGAATGCGCAAGGCTTGAAGCACGTTGTCGATGATGATGGGGCGCATCGCGTTGAGCTCGAAATTTCCCTGCGAGCCCGCGAAGGCCACGGCGTTGTCCAGGCCGATGACCTGTATGCACACCATCACCATCGCCTCGCACTGGCTCGGGTTGACCTTGCCGGGCATGATGGACGAGCCCGGCTCCTGGGCCGGCAGGATCAGCTCGCCCAGCCCGCAACGCGGCCCCGAGGCCAGCCAGCGCATGTCGTTGGCGATTTTCATCAACGCCACGGCCAGGCCGCGCAGGGCCGCCATGACCCGCACCATGGCATCCAGCGAGGCCTGGGCGGCGAACTTGTTCGGCGCGGTGACCAAGGGCATGCCGGTCAGCTCGGCCAGTTTCGCGGCCATGTCGCGGCCGAAATGCGGGGGAGCGTTCAGGCCCGTGCCGACCGCCGTGCCCCCGGCGGCCAGCTCGTACAGCCCCGGCCTGGCCGACTCGATGCCCCGCAGCGCGTCACGGATCTGGTGGGCGTAGCCGGACCACTCCTGGCCGACGGTCAGGGGCGTGGCGTCCTGCAGGTGGGTGCGCCCGATCTTGACCACGTCCATCCACTGCGCGGCCTTGTGCTCGATGCAGCTGGCCAGCGCTTCCACCCGCGGCAGCAGCTCCTGGTCGATGGCCAGCAGCGTGGCCAGGTGCATGGCGGTGGGGAAGGTGTCGTTGGACGACTGCCCCAGGTTCACATGGTCGTTCGGGTGCACCGGATCCCGCGATCCGATGACACCGCCGAGAATCTGCGTGGCCCGGTTGGACAGCACCTCGTTGACGTTCATGTTGGTCTGGGTGCCCGAGCCGCTTTGCCAGACCGGGAGCACGAATTCCTCGTCGAGCAGGCCGGCGATGGCCTCGTCGGCGGCCTGGACGATGGCCGCGGCGCGCCTGGCGTCCAGGCGCCCCGCGGCCTGGTGCAGCAGGGCCGCCGCCTTCTTCACGTAGCCATAGGCGTGATACACGCGACGGGACATGCGCTGCTCGCCGATGCGGAAATGCTCCAGGCCGCGCTGGGTCTGCGCGCCCCAGTAGCGCATGGCCGGCACCTCCACGCTGCCCATGGAGTCGGACTCGATGCGCACGCCGCTGGCGTCGATGCCGATGGGCGGCACGACCGGCCCCGCTGCCTTGCCTTCGCGCATGCCTTGCTCCCGGATCCGTCGGCCAGGGCCTACGCGCCGGCCCTGGGCCCAGCATGAGTCTGGCGCCACGAGGGCCAGACATGGCGCGCCCGGCGGGGATCGAACCCACGACCCTCGGCTTCGGAGGCCGATACTCTATCCACTGAGCTACGGGCGCACGGCACCGGAGCGCTGCTCCGGGCCAAACCGAGAGTGTAACGCCTCGCATGCCACGGCAGCGCGCCGAGGGCTTGCGCGGGCCCCGCCAGGCTGGCTTCGCCGCGCGCCCGCGCGCTGCCACGACACGGCGCGGCATGTGCTGACGATCGTCAACTCCGCGCACATGCCGCGGCGCACCAGGACGCCGCGCCGGCCCAGGGCCGCGCGGGCGTCCTATCATGCACCTCGCAACTGCGGCGCGGCCCTCGCGGGGGGCCGGGCCATTCATGACCTTTTTGCACCGACCATGAGCGCACACGACTCCAAACACTCCAAGGGCCATGCCGCGCCCGCCGACGCTTCGACCGGGGCCCTGCCCTTCGCCCCCACGCTGCGCAAGCTGATCGTGATCCTGCTGGTGGGCTTCGCGGCGCCCGTGATCATCCTGGTGCTGATCGCCCACTTCATCGCCGACGAGACCGCCCCGCCCGCCTCCTCCGAGGCCGTGGGCACGCAGGTCTCCGCCGCCTCCGCCGCCTCCGCCGCCTCCACCGAGCAGCGCATCGCGCCCGTGGCGCAGGCCAGCGCGGCCGCCCCCGCCGCGGCCAGCGCCCCGGCGACCGGCGCCGCCGCCGGCGGAACCACGGTGGCCGATGCGGGCAAGAAGGTCTACGAGAGCACCTGCATCGCCTGCCACGGCGCCGGGGTTGCCGGCGCGCCCAAGTTCGGCGACAAGTCCGACTGGGCCCCGATCATCGCCCAGGGCATGCCCACGCTGTACGAGCGCGCGCTGCACGGCTACACGGGCAAGCGAGGCATGATGCCGCCCAAGGGCGGCAGCACGGCCAGCGACGCCGACGTGAAGGCCGCGGTGGACTACATGGTCGCCGCCGCCAAGTAAACAACAGCCACCGCGCCGGTCCCGCCGGCGCGCGGGCTCAGCGCCAGCGCGCCGAGGCGGAGGGGCTGGCGCAAAAACCCAGGCGCGCCTCGATGTCCGCCGAGGCCAGCGGCTGCAGCGCCAGCGCCGCGCCGCCGGGCAGGCGCAGGCTCGACAGCGAGTCGTCGAGCCAGGGCTCCAGCAGCACCATGTCCAGGCTGTGCAGCAGGCCCGGGCCGAGCTGGGTGCCCAGCCACACCCGCCCCCGCGCGTCCAGCCAGGCTTCGCGCACCTCGCAGGGCGCGCCGGTGTGGCTGCTCCAGCGCGCGCCCTGCCCGTCGATGTGCAGACGCAGGATCAGCGGCGCGACCTCGAGTTCCACGCAGACCTGCTGCGGTCCGTTCTGGAACACCCAGCATCCCTGCGCGTCGGGCTGGTAGTTGCGCCCGATGAAGGCGCACAGGCCCTCGTGCAGCAGGCGGCTGGCACCCTGCTTGTCCAGGGATCCGTCCTCGCGCCGCGGCCACGGCAGCGCCTGGGCGTCGCGGATCCACCACTGGCCGCGCGCATCCAGCCCCAGCCAGCCCGCGCAGGCCGGAACCCGGGGCCAGCGGCGCATGGCCTGGAGCACTTGCTCGTCCATGATGCGAGGGTCGATGCCCGCCTCAATGCAGGCGCTCGGACTGGGCCAGCAGCTCGCCGGCCTCCTCGATGGTGCCGGGGCTGGCGTGGTGCAGCACCAGGCGCCAGCCCTGGGGCGTGCGCAGGTACACATTGGTGGCCAGCACGCAGGCGAAGGCCGCGGAGGCGCCGGGTGGCAGGCTCACGCGCTCGACCACGTTGTGCACGGCGCAGCCCATGGTGACGGTGCGCAGCACGCACTCGGGCGCGACCGGCAGCGCGCCGCCGCCCAGCAACTGCTCGAAGCTGGCGCGGATGGCCGCGGTGCCGACCAGGCGCGCGCCGCCGGGGTGTATGCACACGGGCTCGTCGTCGTCGCTCCACACGCGCATCACGGCGGCCGCGTCTCCCGCCTGCAGGGCCTCGTAGAAGGCGGCTTCGGCGGCTTCGGCGGAACTCAGCGGTCCGCTGGCCACGGGGGGTTTGCGAGGCATGGGCGACTCCAGGCGCGGCATGGGCCGCGGGGCTTCACTTGAACACGACGGTCTTGTG
>DAIDHU010000501.1 GCA_027451915.1 Thiomonas sp.
CTGCGCCTGGGTTTCGAGGCGGCGCGCATGAACGCCTACGAACTGCATGCGCGCCGCGTGTCCAGCTCGGCCGTGCGCCAGGCGCTGGCCGCCGGCGACATGCGCCTGGCGGCCAGCCTGCTGGACCGGCCCTACAGCATCTGCGGGCATGTACAGCATGGCGCCAAGCTCGGACGCGAGCTGGGCTTTCCCACGCTGAATCTTCGCTTCGGCCCTGCCCGGCCCGCGGCGCAGGGCATCTTCGTCGCGAGGGTGCACGGGCTGCAGGCGCAGCCGCTGCCCGCGGTGGTCAGCTTCGGGCGCCGCCCCAGCGTCGAGGACTCCGGCCGCGTGCTGCTGGAGGCCCATGTCCTGGATTGGAGCGGGGACGCCTACGCTAAACTCGTGCGGGTGGAATTGCTGCACAAGCTGCGGGACGAAGTCCGCTACGACGGCCTGCAAGCCCTCACCGCCGCGATCGCCGCCGACGTGCGTGCCGCGCGCGCGTGGTTCGCCTGCCCGCCCGCCGACTCCCCCTGAACCCAGGCGTCGCCCAGGGCGCTCGGGCAGGGGCCTGCCCGACGCCGCGGGCACGCCTGCGCCGCCCGCCCAAGCACCCTGCCCGGCCCAACCCGAAGCCACGGAACACGCCCGCGCCAACCCGGCGCAACCGCATGCCATGACCCATCCTGAAGCGCCCGCCAAGCCCGATTACCGCTCCACGCTGAACCTGCCCGACACGAGTTTTCCCATGCGCGGCGACCTGCCCCGGCGCGAACCCGGCTGGGTGCAGCGCTGGCAGGAAGAAGGCGTGTACCAGCGCCTGCGCGCGGCCCGCGCGGGGCGCCCTCGCTTCGTGCTGCACGACGGACCTCCCTATGCCAACGGCCAGATCCACATCGGCCACGCGGTCAACAAGATCCTCAAGGACATGATCGTCAAGGCCCGTCAACTGGAGGGCTACGATGCCGTCTACGTGCCGGGCTGGGACTGCCACGGCCTGCCCATCGAGAACCAGATCGAGAAGCTCTACGGGCGCAAGCTCGGACGCGACGAGATCCAGGCACGCAGCCGCGCCTATGCGACCGAGCAGATCGCCGGGCAGATGGCCGATTTCCGGCGCCTGGGCGTACTGGGCGACTGGGAGCACCCCTACCGCACCATGGACTTCGGCAATGAAGCCGACGAGATCCGCGCCCTCAAGCGCGTGGTCGAGCGCGGCTTCGTCTACCGCGGGCTCAAGCCGGTGCACTGGTGTTTCGACTGCCATTCCTCGCTGGCCGAGTTCGAGATCGAATACGCCGACAAGACCTCCCACACCCTGGACGTGGCCTTCCCCAGCGAAGACCCCGAGCGACTGGCGGCCGCCTTCGGGCTGTCGCGCCTGCCGGCACCCGCCTTCGCGGTGATCTGGACCACCACCGCGTGGACCATTCCGGCCAACCAGGCCTTGAACCTCAACCCCGAACTCGAGTACAGCCTGGTGCACACGCCGCGCGGCGTGCTGCTGCTCGCCAGCGCGCGGGTGCAGGCCTGCCTGAAGCGCTACGGCCTGGAAGGCAGCGTGCTGGCCACCGCGCGCGGCGAGGCGCTCGCGGGCCTGCGCTTTCACCATCCACTGGCGGCAGTGCATCCCGGCTACGACCGCGGCAGCCCCGTGTACCTGGCCGAATACGCCACGGCCGACGACGGCACCGGCATCGTGCATTCCTCGCCCGCCTACGGGGTGGAGGACTTCAACTCCTGCATCGCGCACGGCATGCGCATCGAGGACGTGCTCAACCCCGTGCAGGGCGACGGCGTGTACGCCGCCGACCTGCCCCTGTTCGGCGGCCAGCAGATCTGGAGCGCCGCGCCTGCGGTGGTGCAGGCGCTGCGCGAGGCGGGCCACCTGCTGGCCACCGAGGACATCCGCCACAGCTACCCGCATTGCTGGCGCCACAAGTCGCCGGTGATCTACCGCGCGGCCAGCCAGTGGTTCGTGCGCATGGACCAGGGCGAGGGCGTGTGCACGGTCGACAAGGCGCCTCGCACCCTGCGCGAGACCGCGCTGGAGGCGGTGGAGCACACCGCCTTCTACCCGCCCGGCGGCAAGGCGCGTCTGCATGACATGATCGCCGGGCGTCC
>DAIDHU010000502.1 GCA_027451915.1 Thiomonas sp.
CCAGGCCACGTCCCACTGCGCGGCGCCCAGGCCCAGCAGCGCCGAGTCGAAATCCGGCACGTTCATGTCGAAGTCCCGCGCCCACGCGGAGGCGCCGATCCCGGTGGCCGCCCCCATGCTGCGGAACACCCTTTGCTGGGCCGCCGGAAAATCCTCCAGGACATAGGGCGGGCGCGCAGCCAGGCCCGCCAGCGTGGCGCGGTAGGCGCGCAGCTCGGGCTTCCACGAGTCCCGCGTGAGTGCGATGGCGTCGCGCGCGGCGAGCCGGTCCTGCGCCAGGCTCGCATCGGGATGCTCCTGCGCATAGTGCACCATCATGTAGGTGGGCACGAAGCCCTCGCAACTCACCGGCGGCCGGGTGTAGGCGATGTCCCCATCCGGCAGTCGCACCGAGGGGTTTTTCTCCACGTACCAGCGCATGTAGCAATTGGTCTTGTAGTCCATGATCGGGGAATTCATGATCACCCCGTCGAGCACCGGCGCGCCATGGGCCAGCGGCCCGTACTGCTCCAGCAGGCGCGCCACGATGGGCGTGCGGATGCCCGCGTAGGACTCGCCGTACAGGTACTTGGGCGACATCGCGCGCCCGTTGTCGCGCAGGTAGTCGATGACGAAGTCGCGCATCAGGCGGGCGTCGGCATCCACGCCCTCGAAATCGCGGTTGCGGTACGGGGCCACGGCCTCCGACCAGCCTGTGCCGATGGCATCGACGAACACCATGTCCGTGTCGCCGAGCAGGGTCTGGGGATTGGCCCGCAGGCGAAACCGCGGGGAGCGCGCCAGAGCGGCCATCGGCAGCCGGGCCTCGTCGATGTCCAGGGTTCTGGGGCCCCAGCCGCCCAGGTCCAGGTACACGCTGGAGCATCCCTGCCCGCCGTTCCAGAAAAAGGTGATCGGTCGACGCGCCGGGTCCTTTCCGTCCAGGGTATAGGCCACGTAGTACACCGCCGCCTCGACCCTTGCCGGTGCACCGGGCCTGCGCACCAGCAGGTGCCCGGCGGTCGCGGTGTAGCGCAGACGCCGTCCGCCCAGCACCAGGGTGTGCCGGGTCAGCGCCGCATCCTGCCTGGCTTCGGCCCTGGCCAGGTAGGCGCCTGGCAGCATGTCGTATGGCACCGGATCGGAGTAGGCCTGGTCCGCGGCGTGGGCCGGGACCCAGGCGCCCAGGAGCAGGGCCAGCAGGATGGCGGGCGCGTGGACCAACCGATCGGCACGCATGGCAGGGGGCGTGGTGTCGTGCAGCATGATGAGACCCGGTTGAGGGACAAGACCACCGCGCACGCGCGCGGCACCCATCCCCCCTGTGTTCTCGCCGCATGCCCGCCTTCGCACGGCCTGCCTGCTCTGCTCCCCCGGTGCCGCGCTTCGAGCATTCGATCCCGCGCGGTCACGCTCTGAACATAGCGCCCGCCAGCTCGGCGCGGAGCAGGTTCACATGGACCTGACGTGTGGATCCGCGTGGGCAAACGCCCGCTTGCCCCGGGGCCTGCGGCTTGCGGTCTGCCCCGCGGGGGCCCGGAGCAGCCGGGCCCCGGGGGGACTCAGCCCCCCTGCGCGTCGCCGGGATGCACCAGCAGCACGGCGCAACGGCTGTCCCGCGCCACCGCCTCGGCCACGCTGCCCAGCATGAGGTTGCCCACGCCGCTGCGCCCGTGGCTGCCGAGCACGATCAGTTGCGCATTCCAGCGCCGGGCCTCGGCGCGGATGGCATCGCCCACGCGGGGTGCGTGGCGCCCGGTCTCGACGATGGCGGTGCTGACGTCCACGCCGAACTGGGCGGCGCGATTCATCCAGTCGTCCAGCAGCAGCCTGGCGTCGTCGCTCATCACCCGGCTCACGTCGGCCAGCGCCCCGGCCAGCCCGGCGACGTCGACGACGCAGACCATGCGCAGCGAGGCCTGCAGGGCGCGTGCCAGGCCGATGGCATGCTCGGCGGCCTGCTGGGCGGTGGCGCTGGCGTCCAGCGCGACAACGATGCGGGAATACATGGCGGTCTCCGGTTCAGGGGGCGATCCGTCCGGCGCGCAGCGCCTCTTCGGAGTAGGAGAACACCAGGCCGGCGTCTGCACCCAGCAGATCGTGGTCCTTGCCGTGGTATTCGAGATGGCCCAGCAGGTGGCGGATCAGGTCCAGACGGGCCGCCCGCTTGTCGGTCGCGCGCACCACGTACCACGGAGCGTGCAGCGTGTGGGTACGCGCGAACATGGTGTCGCGCGCGCGGCTGTAATCCTTCCAGTGCGACTGCGCGGCGGCGTCGATGGGGCTGAGCTTCCACTGCTTGAGCGGGTCGCGGCGCCGCGCCTGCAGGCGCCTGCGCTGCTCGTCCCGATCGATGTCCAGGTAGTACTTGAACAGCCGGACCCCCGAGCGCACCAGCATCTGCTCGAATACCGGCACGGTGTCGAGGAACTCCTCGTATTGCGCCGCGTCGCAAAAGCCCATCACCGGCTCGACCCCCGCGCGGTTGTACCAGCTGCGGTTGAACAGCACGAATTCCTGCGCGCTGGGCAGGTGCGGCACGTAGCGCTGGAAATACCACGCGCTGGACTCGCGGTCGGAGGGCTTGCCCAGCGCCACCACGCGGGTCTCGCGGGGCGACAGGTGCTCGACGATGCGCTTGATGGTCCCGTCCTTGCCGGCGGCATCGCGCCCTTCCAGGATGAGCAGCAGGCGCTCGTCATGGGCGATCAGGTGCTTCTGGTACTTGACCAGTTCGATCTGCAGGCCACGCAGGGCCCTCGCGTAGGAATCGGCCCGCGGCTCTGGCGCGGATTCATCGCCGGGGGGATCCTGGGCTGCGCTTGCCTTGGTCATGGCTCGGGTTCACACCATGTATTGCCCGCCGTTGACGGCCAGCGTGGCGCCGGTGACGAAGCCGCTGCGATCGTCGACCAGGAAGGATACCGCGTGCGCGATCTCCTCCGGGCGCCCCAGGCGTCCGGCCGGGATCTGCGCCTTGATGCCCTCGAGCACCGAAGCATCGATGCCGGCCAGCATGTCGGTATCGGTGTAGCCCGGCGCGACCGCGTTGACGGTGATGCCCTTGCGGGCCGACTCCAGCGCCAGCGCCTTCGTGAATCCGATCACGCCCGCCTTGGCCGCCGAATAGTTGGCCTGCCCCAGCTGACCCTTCTGGCCGTTGACCGAGGAGATGTTCACGATGCGCCCCCACCCGCGCGCGCGCATGCCGTCGATGACCGCGCGGCACATGTGGAACATGGCGTCGAGATCATCCTGCATGACCTCGCGCCACTGGCGCAGCTCCATGCGGTGCAGCATGGCGTCGCGGGTCACCCCGGCATTGTTGACCAGCACCTCGACGCCGCCTCCGAGTTCGCGCTCCACCTCGCGCACGCCGGCCTGGCAGGCCTCGAAGTCGGCCACGTCCCAGCGGTACGCGGGCAGCCCGCTGTCGTGCCGGAAGGCCTCCGCGGCCGATTCGTTGCCGCGGTAGTTCACGGCCACCCGAAGGCCGTCCGCGGCCAGGCGACGTGCGATGGCCGCGCCGATACCTCGCGTGCCTCCGGTGACCAGGGCGATTCTTGGCATGACATTCTCCCCGGGCCGTCACGGCCCGACGGGGCCGGCAGCCCGCCAGTTGGGAATCAGGAAGCGCGAGCGGCGGCGCCGCGCGCACGCGGTGCCTGGCGTTGCGGCGCCTCGGGCGCGGCTGGCGCCCCGGCCTGCGCGGCCGCCTCCTGCATCTGGCGCTGCAGCCGGGCCGCGCCCTGCTGCAAGGCCTCGGACATCGCCGCCTGCACCGAGCCGGCGATGCGTCCGAATTCCTGCAGATACTGCATCGCGCCGTCCGGATCCGGGCGCAGCGCCTGTTGCGGCAGTGCCGCCCAGTCGCGGGCATCCCGCGCCTGCATGGCCTCGAACAGGCGCCGGGAGTGGTTGCGGGAGAACTCGCGCATGGCCTGCAGCTGCAGCCGGGTGAGTTGCTCGAATCCGTCCATGGCGGCGTCGAACAGGTCGGTCAGGCATTCGACCTCGGCGCGCTGGGCGGCCTGGATCTGGGATTGGGGGTTCATGGCGCGGCTCCTGCGGCGTATGAGCGGATGAGCATCATGCTCCAGTATCCCTCCGGTGTCGCCCCCTTTCCTTGACCTGGATCAGCGGGGACCGAGCGCCCGCGCCCCGGGCTCATAGGCCGAAGGGATAGGTTTGCGGCAGGCCTTCCAGGCTCAGGCTGTCCAGTGCGGTGACGGCGTGGCTGCGGTCGAACCAGATGTACTCGTCGTATTGCTCCGGCAGCACCGACTCGTAGTAGTGGCTGACCATCTCGGTCTGCGGCCGGTAGAGCACCCCGACCGCGCGCTGCAGGCGCGACTCGCGCAGGCCCGCCAGGTCGGGGTCCGCGGGCAGCGCGCGCAGGGGCAGCAGCAGCCCCGGCACGCCGCTGTCGTGGAATACCCGCTCATGGCTTCCAGCCACGCTGGGGCGAAGCTCCATCACCTGCATGTCCCCGCCCCAGGAATCGGCCGCCGCGACCTGCCCCGCATGGGTTCCGAATCCGATGGCATAGGCCTGCGGGCCGAAGGCCTTGCGGCACAGGCGCCCGAGGTTGAACTCGCCTCGCAGGGCCATTTCCGTGGCGGCCGAGTCGCCCACGTGGGAATTGTGGGCCCACACGACTGCGCGGCTCTGCGCTCCGCGAAAATCCAGCAGGGTGCGCAGGGTCTCGAACATATGTCCGTCGCGCAGGTTCCAGGACTCGCGCGAGCCGTAGTACATGGTGCGGTAGTAGCGCTCGGCGTTGGCCACCAGGCGCGCATTCTGCAGCGCATCGAGGAATCGCTCGCCATCGTAGCCGCCGTAGCTGGAGCGCGCGTGCAGCAGTTCGCGCAGCATCGCCACCACGTCGGCCTCGCAGGAGCGATAGCCGGCCGTCAGCGTGGCGCGTGCGTAGCCGGCGGGATCGTCCTCCCAGGGGCTGAGGCAGCCGTAGCGCTGGCGCGCCAGGCGCGCGGTCTGGGGATCCACCCGCTCGAGATATTCCAGCACGCGCTCGATGGATCCGTACAGGCTGTACAGGTCCAGCCCGTAGAAGGCCGTGCGCAGCCGCGGCTGCTGCAGGGCATTGAATTCCCGCAGCCAGTCGACGAATCCGGCCACCTCGCGATTGCGCCACATCCAGGCGGGAAATCGCGCGAAGGCCTTCCAGCGCGACGCGGGCTCCTCGGCGTGGCGCACGTACTGGTCGATGCGCGCGCAGTCGGGCCAGTCGCCCTCGACGGCGACGAAATCGAAGCCCCTCTTCTCGATCAGGGCGCGCGTGATGCGCTGGCGCATGCGATAGAACTCGGAAGTCCCGTGCGTGGCCTCGCCGATCAGGACCACGCGCGAGCGCCCGATGCGCTGCAGCAGCGGCTCCAGCTCGGCGGCCTCGAGCTGCTCGAAGTTCTCGCCGGCGCGGCCCACGGCCACCGCCAGGCGCGCCTGCGCATCCTCGGCGGATGCGGCGCCGCCGCGGCGAGCACCCCAGGCCGCCCTGTCGCGTGGCGCCGCCGGGGCCTCGGGCGCGAGGCGAAGGTCCGCGAGGTCCTCGGATTCGAAGCGCAGCTCGGACACACGCCGAGTGCGCACCAGCTCCAGCACCCTCGGGCTGCCGGCCTGCGCCATCACCAGCCGGCCCCCGACCCGCAACTGGGCGCGCAAGGCCTGGGCCGAGGCCTCGATCCCCGGCTGCACCAGGATGGCGTCGTAGGGCCCCTGCTGCTCCCATCCGGCCGAGGCCTCGCCGTGGCGTACATGCACATCGCGCAGGCCCTGGAGCGAGAACAGCGTCGCCGCTCGCTCGGCCAGGCGCGCATCGGGCTCCACGGTACGCACTTCGGCGGCCAGGCGCGCGAGCACCGCGCTGCCGTAGCCGCATCCCGTGCCGATTTCCAGCACCTTTTCCCCGCCGCGCAGGTCCAGCGCCGCAAGGGCCACGGCCTGGACATAGACCTGCGGCAGCAGGCGCCCGTCCTCCAGGCGCAGCGAGACTTCCTCGTAGGCGGCGTCGCGCGCGGCCTCCGGCACGAAACGCTCGCGCGGGACTTGCTGCAGCGCGGCGAGCACGCGCTCGTCGTCCACGCCCCGCGATGCGACCTGCTGGCGCACCATGACCTGACGCCTGCGCGCGTAATCCGGGTGATCCATCGGACTTCTCCTGCACGGCCGCGCGCCCGCCCGGCACGCCTGCCACAGTGTGCGCCGGGCGCGCCGCGCATTCCTTGACGTGGCGCAGCCACGGCCCCAGGCAGCCGGCCCCGGGCCGGCTCAGCGCAACAGGATGGGCTCGCCGTCGCCGGGAATCTGGTGGGCGATGCCCAATGGCTCCAGGCGCCGCGCGAAGGCCTGCATGGCGGTGTCCGGGTCACCGTGCACCAGGAACACCTTGCGCGTGCGTCCGCAGCCCTTCAGCCAGGCCAGCAGCTCGCTGCTCCCGGCATGGGCGGAAAAGCCGTTGATGGTGTGGATGCGCGCGCGCACCTCGATGTCCTGGTCGAACAGGCGAACCTGGCGCGCACCGTCGATGATGCGCCGCGCCAGGGTTCCCTGCGCCGCGAATCCCACGAAGACCACGCTGTTCGACTGGTTGCCCAGGTTGTGGCGCAGATGGTGGCGCACGCGTCCGCCGCTGCACATGCCGGAGCCGGCCATGATCACGGCACCGCCGCGGATGGTGTTGATGGCCATCGACTCGGCGGCCTCGCGGGTCAGGCGCAGGCCCGGAAGCCGCAGCGGATCGCTGCCGTGCAGCCGGGCGGCGAAGTCCGGGCGCAGGCAGCGCGGGTAGCGCAGGAAGATCTCGGTGGCGGAGATCGCCATCGGCGAGTCGGGGAACACCGGCAGGTGGCGCGGCAGGCGCCGCTGCTCGACGGCCTGCGCGAGCACGTACAGAAGCTCCTGCGCGCGCTCCAGCGCGAAGGTGGGAACGATCACGTTGCCGCCGCGCGCCAGGGTGTCGGCCACGGCCTGCACCAGCTCCTCGTAGGAGGCCTGCCAGTCGCGATGGTCGCGATCACCGTAGGTGGTCTCCATGACCACGTAGTCGGGATGCGCCGGCGGCTCCTGGGGATCACGCAGCAGCGGGCGCCCCGGATTGCCGATGTCGCCGGAAAAGAACACGGTGCGGTGCTCGCCCGCGTCCTCGAGTTCGAGCAGGATGGAGGCTGAACCCAGGATATGCCCCGCGTCGACGAAGGTGGCATGCACGCCGGGGGCGACTTCCAGGCGCGCGCCGTACTCCACCGAGCCATCGAAATAGTCCATGGCGTGAAAGGCGTCCGCCAGGGTGTACAGGGGGGCCGCGGACTCGCCGGCGCGCCGCCCATGGCGCTGGGCACGCCGGGCATCCTCCTCCTGCAGCCCGGCGGCATCGACGAGCACCAGGCGGGCCAGCTCGCGGGTCGCCGCGGTGCACACGATGCGGCCCCGAAAGCCCCGCTTGACCAGCAGGGGAATGCGTCCGCAATGGTCGAGGTGGGCATGCGTCAGCAGCAGCACGTCGATGCTGCCGGGGTCGAAGCCGAATTCCTCGGCGTTCTCCTC
>DAIDHU010000503.1 GCA_027451915.1 Thiomonas sp.
CGCCGAAACCCTGCTGCTGCTCCAGCACCCGCAAGGCCTGCTCCTGCTCGGCATGCAGGCTGAGCGCCGTGCCGACCGGCTCGGCGCAGGCCCTGGAGGGCGGCAGCTCCACCAGCCAGCCCTTGAGCAGCCATTCGCGCAACAAGCTGGCGCCGCGTGGATGCAGGCGGCGCGCCCCGGGCTCGTCCAGCGTGGGCATCGGGGCGTCCTGCCCCGCGGGCCGCGGTTCCACGAGCGCCGCCTGGGGGGGGTGCCCGGGCGGCTGCGCCGGCGCGGGCAGTCCGAGCGCCTCGGCCAGACGCCACAGCGCCGTGCTGCGACGGCCCAGGCTGCGCGGCAGCTGCTCGCGCCCAGCCGCGCTCAGCGCATAGCGCAGGCCCGCCCGAAGCGCGGCCTGCAGCCGGCGCTGCACGGCCTGGGCCCCCTGTTCGCGCAACCAGCCCGGCAGCGCGGCAGCCATCAACTCGCCCAGCGGGCGCTGGTAATAGTCGGAGGCGAAGCGCAGCAACTCCAGCCAGTCCGCACCGAGCGGGACCAGCGCATCGCAGGCCTCCCGCAGAGCCTTCAGGCCCGCCGCCTCCGCTGGCGCCAGGGGCCGCGCCTGCAGCACGATGCCGCAGACCAGCTGGCGTCCCAGGGGCACGCGAACCACGGTGCCGGGCGCCAGCTCGCATGCGGCCGAATAGTCCAGTGCGCCCCAGATCGGGGCATCGACCGCCACCTGAAGACGCCAGGCGGAACACCCCTCCGGCCGGTCAGGCAGCAGCCCTGCTGGCTGCGGGTTTACCACGAGGCGCGCCCCGCTCCGACGGAAAAATGTGAGTGTCGGCTCGCTTCGCGCAGGGCGTTGCGGCGTGCTGGCCTTGCCGAGATCAGGGGAATCCCCAATCTGTGGATAACTTTGTGCATAGAGCAGAGTCCGGTCATGTCGAGATCTGTGGATAACCGCAGGTACACATCATGTCGCTCCGCACAAATGAAGGAAAAATCCTTGTAAATCAATGATTTGAATGACCCATCCTGAAGTAAGGTCTGGAATCTGGCGTCTATGTCCTAAAAACGGGCACGGTGTGTATAAATCGGTGCCTCAGGCTTGACAACAGGGCCAATTTGGGTCGCTGGCCCCGATTGCGCGCTCGGATTCACGCGCCGGGCTGGTGCAGGCCGCGGCTGTGCGCGTGCACGGTATCCACGAGCACGCCCACATGCTCGGGCGGGGTGAACTGCGAAATCCCATGCCCGAGATTGAATACATGCCCGGCGGCCTCGCCCGGCGAGATCGGACCGAAACTGTCCAGCACGGCCCGCGCCTCGCGCTCGATATGCTGCGGCGGCGCGAACAACACCGCCGGGTCCAGATTGCCCTGCAGCGCCACGCGCTCGCCCACCAGTGCCCTCGCCCGGCCCAGGTTGACGGTCCAGTCCACCCCCAGCGCATCCGCTCCGCACTCGCTCATCTCCCGCAGCCAGGGCCCGCCGCCCTTGGTGAACAGGATCGCCGGGACACGCCGTCCCTCGTGCTCGCGATGCAGAGCGCCCAGCACCAGCCGGCTGTATTGCAGGGAGAATTCCTGGAAGGCGCCGTCGGCCAGTGCCCCGCCCCAGGAATCGAACACCATCACGGCCTGCGCGCCGGCCTCGATCTGGGCGTTCAGGTAGG
>DAIDHU010000504.1 GCA_027451915.1 Thiomonas sp.
CATGAGCCTGCGCATCGGCAGCACAGCCCCGGATTTCACCGCCCAGACCTCCGAGGGCACGATCCGCTTCCACGAGTGGATCGGCGACCAATGGGCGATCCTGTTCTCCCATCCGAAGGACTTCACCCCCATCTGCACCACCGAGCTGGGTACGGTGGCCCGCCTGAAGCCCGAGTTCGACAAGCGCGGCTGCAAGCTCATCGGGCTGTCGGTGGATCCGGTGGAGGAGCACCATCGCTGGGCCAAGGACATCGCCGAGACCCAGGGTACGGCGCCGAACTATCCGATCATCGGCGACACCGACCTGAACGTGGCCAAGCTGTACGACATGCTTCCGGAGAGCGAGACCGGGGGTTCGGCCGGGCGCAGCGCCAACGACAACGCCACCGTGCGCAGCGTCTTTTTCATCGGTCCGGACAAGAAGGTCAAGGCCATGCTCACCTACCCGATGAGCAACGGCCGGGATTTCGACGAAATCCTGCGCCTGCTCGATGCCATGCAGCTCAGTGCCCGCCACGGCGTGGCCACGCCGGCGAACTGGCGCCCGGGGGGCGACGTGGTGATCCCGACCTCGGTGAGCGACGAGGCGGCGCGCGAGCGCTTCCCGCAGGGCTGGAAGACCCTCAAGCCCTACCTGCGCGTGGTCAAGCTGGCCAAGTAGGTCGGACCGGCGCGATGCATGGTGCGGCGCCGCAACACGGCGCTGCAGGAATTCCGGCAGGCTGCTACACTCGGGTTAACCCTATAAGGGAAAACCCGAAATTTCAACGCCACGAGCGGGAGCCTGCCATGACCATGCTGCTGAACCTGATCCATTCCCTGCTGCCGAGCAGCGACGCCGACCGCGAGCAAGCCGAGAGCTACCTCGCGCAGTCGCGCGACATCTATGAACTCGAGCGCCGCATGTACCACCTGACGCACAGCGGCCAGGCGGCCTGGTGATGGACCGCCTGCTCGACGCGGGGGCCGGCCTGATGCCAGGCTGTCAGGCCTGGGCGCAGGCCGGGCGCGTCTGGGAGCAGTGGGCGCGCCGGGTCGCGGCGCTGCCCTTTGACGCCCTTCGTGCGCAGTATGCCAGCGCGGTGCGCAGCGGCGCGATGCCTGCCTCGATGCTGGATGCCGGGCGCTTCGAGCGCGGCGTGGCGGGCTGGGAACACCTGCTGCTCGGGCCCTGGGCCCGCGAGCGCTAGCTCGACACTGGCGCGCGCCCCGGGAGCGCCCGCGCCCTACAGGATCATCGAGTCCAGCGCCTCGCTGATGCGGGTCTGGTAGTCGGGGTCGTCCTGGGCCGAAAGGATGTCCAGGTGCAGGCGTTTGGTCTTCGAATCCGGCTCGATGCCCAGACTTTCGCGCATGTTGCGACGGAAGGCCTCGTAGGTCTCGATGGCGGTGGCCCGGCAGCCGTTGAGCACGTGCACCCGCATCAGGTTGCGGCATGCCGTCTCGTTGTGCGGCGAAAGCAGCAGGATGCGATTCAGAAAGTACACGGCCTGGTCCAGGCTGCGGCTGGTGGCCGCGGCGCGCGCATGCTTGTAGAGCAGACTGGTGGATTTGCTCACCAGCTGGCTCTTGTAATGACCGAGCATCGCGTTGAGCTGGGGATTCTCCGGGAAATCCAGCGAGCCGATGAGATTATCCCGGTGCGCGTCCAGCGCAACGGAAAGCGGAATTTCCTCGTCAGCGGTCAGGAATCCGATGTCGTGCCCGACCGGGGCGCTGAAGAATATCGAATTCAAATGACTCTGGATGAGCCCGGGGCAAAGCCTGTTGATCTTGTGAATACGCAGGCGAAGGCTGCCCTGCGAATGTTCGGCGTCGGTGCCCGGCCATAGCAGCGAGGCCATCTGCTGCCGGCTGGTCGCGCCGCGCACTGCCAGCACGAACATCAGCAGGATGGCCTTCTTGTCGTTGACGATGATCGAACCCGATTCGGCGTGAATATGCACCTGGCCAAGAAACTGGATTTCGATCTTGGATCGTTTGGCAAGCGTTGTCATGGGGTTTTCCGGGGAGGAATGGGCGAGGGGCCCCGCCTGCATCGAAGCCGGCTTTGCGGCTCAGCGGGTGTGGAGTGTCCTTGTCGTATCTCCGGGAAAAGGCAGCGCATTGGTGAGGGACTTCCGCTTCGATACTATGACGGCATCGCCCTGTTGCCAAGTGGTGATTAACGGGAATATTCGGCTGTTTGACGGCCGATTAACAATGGCGTTCGGGAATACCCGAGCGGATCGGGCATCCGACCACCCTGTGCCGAGGAGATCCCGAGTGGCCGGCGGGGGCCGGATCGCTTTGGCGCTTTTGCAACGGGGGCGACGCAGGCGGAACCTACGGCATGATTCCGATTGCCGAAAGGATGTTTCCCATGGGGATGTAACCAAACATTCCCCTGGCGGGAATCCTTGTCATGGAAAGCTCCCCCGCGACGGTTGCATTTTGTCGCGAAATATACATGCGCGGGTATTTGCCGAGGCCGGGCTCGCGCAGCGCGCGAGCCGGCGCGGCAAGGGCACAGGGCCTCGCGGCAAGGCGCGGCGATGCGCGCCAGCATGGGATCAGGTGCCGGAGCCCGTGTTTCCGTCCTGCTCCCGCCCCGCGTAGGCCCTGAGCAGCGAGACCATCTGCGCGTACACGCGCGGGTTGGCGGCGATCACCTCGCCGCGATGCAGGAAGTCGGCTTCGCCCGTGAAATTCCCCACCATGCCGCCGGCCTCGGTCACCAGCAGCGAGCCGGCGGCGACATCCCAGGGCTTGAGCCCGACCTCGAAAAACCCGTCATAGCGCCCGGCCGCGACGTAGGCGAGGTCGATGGCCGCCGCTCCGGGGCGGCGCAGGCCCACGCAGCGCTGCGAGACCTTCTTGAACATCTCCAGGTAGGTGTCGAGGTCGTCGCCGCGGCGAAAGGGAAAGCCCGTGCCGATCAGGCTGTCCTCGATGCGCGTGCGCCGGGACACCCGCAGGCGGCGGTTGTCCAGGAAGGCGCCGCCGCCGCGGCTGGCGGTGAACAACTCGTCGCGAGAGGGGTCGTAGACCACGCCGTGCTGCACCACACCGTGGTGCGCCAGCGCGATGGACACCGCGTACACCGGCAGGCCGTGGATGAAGTTGGTGGTGCCGTCCAGCGGGTCGATGATCCACTGATATTCGGAATCGGCTCGGCCGTGGGTGCTGCCGGTTTCCTCGCCGAGAATGCCGTGCTGGGGGTAGGCCTTGAGCAGGATCTCGATGATGGCCTGTTCGCTGGCGCGGTCGACCTCGGTGACGAAATCGTTGGCCGATTTCTCGGACACCCGCAGCAGGTCGAGGTCGAGGCTGGCGCGGTTGATGATTTTGCCGGCTTCGCGTGCAGCGCGAACGGCGACGTTGATCATGGGATGCATGGTGTGCGGCGCGGACGCGGCGGGCGCGCCTCGACGAGAATGTGCGGGTTGTCGTGAAAGAGCGGGACTTCGTGAACGATTTTATCCAAGGCCAGGATTCCTCGGGCGATTCGCCGGCGCCAGCCCTGTTCGTGCTGGTGGGCACCAGCCGGGCGGGAAACGTCGGCGCCGCTGCGCGGGCCATCAAGACCATGGGCTTTCGGCACCTTGGACTGGTCGCGCCGCGCTTCGCCGACGTGCGCAGCCAGCCCGAGGCGCTGGCCATGGCCAGTGGCGCCGACGACGTGCTGCGTGAGGCGCGCCAGGGCGATCGGCTGGACCAGGTGGCGGGCGATTGCGGCCTGCTCGTGGCGCTGTCCGCGCGGGTGCGCGACTTCGGTCCGCCGCTGCAGGGTCCGCAGTGGCTGCCCGAGCTCGCGCGCATGGCGGTCCAGCAGCGCCGGCGCGTGGGTTTCGTGTTCGGCAGCGAGCGCTACGGGCTGGACAACGAGACGGTGTGGCGCTGCGACGCCTTGCTGAACCTGCCCACCTCGGCCGAGTATGGTTCCCTCAACCTGGCCCAGGCGGTGCAGATCGTTGCCTGGGAATGGCGCAAGGCGGTGGGTTCCTTCGAGCACGCGGCGCCGGGACCGGCGCCCGAGCCGCCGGCCACCCACGCCGAGGTGGAGGGCCTGCTCGAGCATGTGCAGCAGACCCTGCTGGCCTTGGGCTACCTCGAGCCGCAGGCTCCGCGCAGGCTGTTGCCGCGGCTCAGCCGCCTGGCCTCGCGCGCCGCGCTGAGCCGGCAGGAGGTGCAGATCCTGCGCGGCATCTGCCATGCCGCGCTGCGCCAGGCACGCAGGCTCGCCGAGGGCGGGCCCTGAGCGCCTGAGCGGGCCGCGGCGGGGTCCAATACACTGAGTGCCCGCCCGGGTATTGCCGGGCGGCCCCGCCAACCATCGCCTCGTTTCCATGTTCAGCTGCCTGCGCGAAGACATTCAGGTCATTCTGGAGCGCGACCCCGCGGCGCGCTCGCGCTGGGAGGTGCTGACCTGTTACCCGGGCCTGCACGCGCTGTGGATGCACCGGCTGGCGCATCGCCTGTGGGGCGCCGGCTACCACTGGCTCGGGCGCTGGATCTCGCACTGGAGCCGCTTCCTGACCGGCATCGAGATCCACCCGGGAGCCCGGATCGGGCGGCGCGTGTTCATCGACCACGGGCTTGGAGTGGTCATTGGCGAGACCGCGGAGGTGGGCGACGACTGCACCATCTACCAGGGGGTCACCCTGGGCGGAACTTCGTTGTACAAGGGCACCAAGCGCCACCCCACGCTCGAGCCCGGCGTGGTGGTGGGCGCGGGAGCCAAGGTGCTGGGGGGGTTCACCGTGGGACGCGCGGCGCGCATCGGCTCCAACGCGGTGGTCGTGAAAGCCGTTCCGGCGGGCGCCACCGCGGTGGGCAATCCGGCTCGGATCATCGACAAGCAAGGCGAGCAGCAGCGCGAGGCGGCAGCCTCGCGCATGGGCTTCTCCGCCTACGCCGTGACCCAGAACGGCGACGATCCGCTGAGCCAGGCCGTGCTGGGCCTGGTGGACCACGCCGCCCAGCTCGAGCACCAGGTGGCGCTGCTGTGGCGCGAGCTGGAAAAACGCGGTGTGTGCCCGGCCCAGGTGGGACCCGAGGACGCCATGCGCACGGAGCAGTTCGACAAGGACAGTTTCGAGAAACTGGTCAAGTAGGGCCCCCGCCCAGGTTCTCCCGCTCCACGCCGATCCACCGCGCCCGCGGGAGCAGCCACAGGACCTGCGCGCGTGGCCGGGCCGCGTGGTCCAGGTCCCAGTCGCTGAGCACCTGGCGCAGCTGCGCGCCCTGCCAGTGGTCGCGGGGCCGGTGGGTGTGGCCGTGGATCATCCAGGGCGCCTTCGCCTCCAGCAGCCACCTGCGGGCCTCGCCGGGGTCCGCGTCACCGAGCCCTTCCATCGCCGCCTGGCTGCGGCGGCTCTGCTCGCGCGCCGCCAGCGCCTGCTGCTGACGCAGCGCCAGGGGCTGGGCGAGAAAGCCGGCCTGCCAGCGCGGGTCGCGGCAGGTGGCGCGCCAGCCCAGGTAGGCTTGGTCGTCGATGCACAGCGCGTCGCCGTGGCTGAGCAGGATGCGCTGGGCACCCAGCTGCAGCACGCAGGGGTCGTCGAGCAGCCGGGCGCCACAGCGCCGCGCGAAACCCTCACCGAGCAGGAAATCGCGATTGCCCCGTTGCACCCCGACGCTGCAGCCCCCGGCCGACAGCGCGGCCAGGGCCTCGCACACCGCATGGTGCGCATCCCCCGGCGCGTGCTCCAGAAGGTCGTCTCCGACCCAGGCTTCGAACAGGTCGCCCAGGATCAGCAGCGCGTCGGCGCGCCGGGCCGGACCGCGCAGCCAGCCCAGGAAGGCCGCCGTGGTGCGCGGGGCCTGCGGGCCCAGGTGCAGGTCGGACACCAGCGCCAGCTGCCGCCAGTGCGCCTGCGCCAGCAGCGTGGCCGTGGGCGCCGGCTCCTGCGCGCAAGCGCCGTCGGGTTCAGACTTCAACGGCTTTTTCGATGATCACGTCGTCCACCGGAACGTCCTGGTGGAATCCCTTGCTGCCGGTCTTCACGCCCTTGATGGCATCGACCACGTCCTGGCCTTCGACCACGTGGCCGAACACCGCGTAGCCCCAGCCCTGCGGGCTCGGCGAGCTGTGGTCGAGGAAGGCGTTGTCGGCCACGTTGATGAAGAACTGGGCGGTGGCCGAGTGCGGGTCGTTGGTGCGGGCCATCGCGATGGTGTAGCGCTTGTTCTTCAGCCCGTTGTTCGCCTCGTTGGAGATCGGTGCCTGCGTGGGCTTTTGCTTCATGCCGGGCTCGAATCCGCCGCCCTGGATCATGAAGCCGTCGATCACGCGGTGGAAAATCGTGCCGTCGAAATGACCGCTGCGCACGTAGGCCAGGAAGTTCTCGGTGGACTTCGGAGCCTTCT
>DAIDHU010000505.1 GCA_027451915.1 Thiomonas sp.
GTTCTTCCTCGTCGGTTGAATTAGCGTGGGCGGACGCATGTTCACGCTGTACTTGCATGGCCGAGACCTCCGTGAGAGCCGCTTCAACCGCGGCATGTTTGGCCAGACTTTCAGGCGCAAGGATCGAGACCAGCCTGCGCCCTTCGTCGAGCCTGCAGATCTGGGAGATTTCCGCGAGGTCGTCATGACGAGCGAGCATGGCAGGCAGGTCGTCAACCATGTCCTTGCGCACACGCAGCACCTCCGAGACGCTATCGGTCACCAGTCCGACCGCGGTCGCCCCCAGGGTGACGACGACGATCCGGCTGCGCTCGTCGATATTCCGAGCCGGCAGGTTGAACAGGCGCCGCAGCGACAACAGGGGGAGCAGCCTTTCACGCAGGGTCATCAGACCGATCACATGCGCCTGCGCCTTCGGCACGTGGGCGATCGCCTCCGGAATCTGGACGATTTCCTGCACGCTCGCGATATCGATGGCGTATTCCTGGCCCTCCACGCTGAAGCTGACGAGCTGCAATTCGTTGGAATCGACCTCCTGCTCGGGCGATGGCTGCGTACCCTGCAGGTCCTGCCGGACTTCGCTGCGCACCGCGGCAATGATCTGCGCGAACTCGCGCGCAATCAATCGCTCGAAATCCAGCACCATGACCATGGAAAAGCCGCCGACGTCCCGGAGAACGCCGCTGAGGAGATCGGAATCGATCGTCGCGCGGATGCCGTCGACCTCCCCGATGCTGGCGGGCTCCACACTGATCACGCTGGCGATGCGGTCGACGACGAAGCCGAGCGCTTGTCCGATGTCGATCACCAGGGCCCGTGTGGATTCATCATGAGCAGTCTCCTCGGCGCCGAAGATTCGACGAAGCGAGATGATGGGCAGTACGCGCCCACGCAGGTTCGCGAGTCCGTGAAGCGAGCGTGGCGCCAGGGGTACCCGCACGATGTCGGGCATGCGAATGATTTCCTGCACCGGGTCCATCTGCACGCCGAACACCTCGTCGCCGACGATGAAGGTCACGAATTGTCGGGTCAAGGCACGCTGGTCCTCGGTCGCCGGGGGCCTGTCGCCTGCAGCCGACTGGATGTTTGTGCTCATCGCACCCTCCTGCGTCAAGCGCTTTGAAGTTCATCGGCTAGTGCCGCGATTTCCTCGATGGCCGAAGACAACTCCTCCGATCCGCGGGCCTGCTGTTCGGCGGCACTCGCCGCCTCGCCGGACGCCTTTTCCGCCTCCTGCGTCGCTCCGGAGATCTGCTCGACACCCTCCTTGACCTTGGCAATTGCGGCGCTGACGATCTCGGCGCCCTTGACGATTTCTTCAGCCGCGCTGCGCACACCGTCGACTTCCACCTCGGAGGTTGCGATGTGCTTGAGAATGCCCTTGGCCTTTTCCGTCTCAGCTGCTGCTGCGCCGATGATTTCGCGCAAGTCGGAGCCAACCAGCACGATCTGATCCTGGATCGACTTGATCATGTCGCGGATGCGGTCGGCGTTCTGCGCCGAATCGTGCGAAAGGTTCCGGATGTCTGTCGATACAACGATGAAGCCCTTGCCGAACTCGCCAGCACGCGCTGCCTCGATGGCCCCGTTGACCGCCAACATGTTGGTCTGCACCGAAACCATGGCGATCGATTCGACGATCTTGTCGATGTCCCGTGCAACGTTCTGCAGGTCGCCGACCTGACGGGCACAACCCTGGGTGATCTCGATGGCCTTCATGGTTCCAGCCAGCATGGCCTCGATGGTGGTCTTGATTTCGTTGATCGCGTGCTTGCCGAACTCCGCCTTCTCCAAGCCGAGATTGCCGCCCTTCATCGACTCCTGAACGTTGAACTCGACCTGCCGAATGGCTTCGTTGGCGTCATTGGCGGCGTCCGTCTGGTCCTTGGCGCCGCGCCGGATCTCGCCGATGGCCGACATGATCTCGGTGGACGCGCGGGTTATTTCCTTGACCGCGTTGGACAGTTCCTCGGCCGACGACGCAACGTCCTCTGCGCTCTTGGAAATGTCGGTGGAGTTCTTCAGATCCTCCGCTGTCTCGCTCAGGCCGCGTGCCGTCTGCTCGCAGTCACCGAGGGCTTTGGCCTGCTCGGCAATGATCTTGTTGGACTCCTCTGCAGCGGCCGATTGCTGCGCCGAGGCCGCAGCGATGGTCTCCGACACCTTGGCCATCTTCTGGGTTGCGGTGGTTGCCTCCTTGGCGACTCCCACCACCAGTCTCGAAGCCTGGACCACCTCCGTGGACGCCTGTCCGATACGTCCCAGGGAGTCATTGACCGCGTCGCCCTTGTCCGCCTCGGCCTGCACCGTGCTGGTCGATTCGTTGACGCCCGCGGCCACCGATTTCACGTCCGTCTGGATCTTGGCGATCAGGTCCGAGATCTGCTTGGCACTCTTTTCCGAAGTCTCCGCCAGGGAACGCACCTCGTCGGCAACGACCGCGAACCCCTTTCCGTGCTGGCCCGCGCGCGCGGCCTCGATGGCGGCATTGAGCGCGAGCAGATTGGTCTGGTCGGCAATACGCCCAACCGCCTTGACGATGTCCCCAATGTCAGCCGCCTGCTTCTCCAGTCCGGTGACCATCTTCACCGATTCCACCTGGCGCTTGGCAGCCTGAATGACGTTGTTGACCATCTGGGAGACCTCTTCCATCACCCGTTGCGCGGCGGCTACGAGAGTCTCGCCCTTTTGCAGCGTGATGTTGGCGTTCTGGTCCACCTGGTCCACGCCCACGACCATTTCCTTGATACGCACCGCCGAGTCCTGCGCCGCGCTGGATGCCTGCTCGGAGCCGGCTGCAATCTGCTCGGCGGCGCGCTTGAGCTCCTCGGCAGCGGACGCAGCCTCGTTGATACCCGCGGCCAGCTGCCCGGTAGCGGCGGCGATGCGCTCGGCTGCCTGCTGCTGCTTGGCCAGGGTCCGGGCTCGACGGCGTTGCGCCTCCGCTTCCTTGGATACCACGTTGGGCGCCCGGCTCGGGCCAGCAACCGCACCCGATGGCGTGGACTTTTTCACCAGACTCATGACCAGACTCCTTGGAGGGACTACGGGTTGTCTTTGCACGGACCGTGCGGCTTATGCATCATCCGCGTCCGATGAATTTTCTCGATAGCTCCGCAGATGCAGGAACGGATTGTTAGGGCGCATAGCAATGATGTTTTTGCCTTCGATCATGGAATTCCATGTTTTCACCTTTTCACGCAGTCCCGGAAATCGCAGAAAAATACTAAGAGCGAAAACGGTGCAATTGAAACCCTGCCCATGTCTTACGCGCACCTCGGAAAAGGGCGGCACATCGAAGTGAGAATTGAAAATATATCGAGCAAGGCCAGGAATCGCGATATCGGCATACGATGATTCGTGGGGATGCAAGAGGTTGAATTAACAAGTTCCACGCCCAGGCACTTTTCGGCGAAATTCGACAGCCATCCAGGATCGGTTGACGTAGATCACCGAGGCAACCACAAAACGATTGACAATCGCTCGTCCGAAAGCCTGGCGCTACGACCCCATGGCGTCGCAACCATGTCAGGAAATACTGGCTGACCGTGACCGAACCAGCTGTCGCGCAACCGATTGCCCGGCCCCATTCACCGGCAACGCGTTTAGCAAAGCCGAATGTCCATGATTAACCCACAGCTGAACGGAGATCCGCCGTGACACCAGCCACGCGGCAGTTGCAGTGGAATTCCATACTCGATACGGGTATTTCTGTCGTGGACAAACAGCATCGGCGCCTGGTGGAAATCTTCAATCAGGCCGCGACCGCTCAAAACGAGGGTGCAACCACGGAGCAGACCCTGGGCCTGCTCGATGCCTTGTTCGACTACACCCGCCAACACTTTCGCGAAGAGGCGCAACTCATGCGCAAGTGGAAGGTGCATGCGTCGCACCGCGGGCCCCATCTGCAGGCGCACAGGCGCTTCGTCACCTTCCTGGTGCGCATGCGCGTGCAAGCCTCGACCCATCCGGCCGAGCTCGCAGCCGACCTGATGAACTTCCTTGCGCAATGGCTACTGCACCACATCATGGGGCTGGACGCCGCCATGGCCCGAGCGATCCGCGCCGCCAAGGGTGAGCCGGCGCCAGCGCTCGAAGCGGCCCCGCAGGACCTGACGGCCAGGCAATATCTGCTCGACGTCATGGGCCAGCTCACCGATGCCCTCGGCAGGCGCACTCTGGACCTGCTCGATCAGCGCCAGACTCTGCTCGCGCAGCGCCGTAATCTGCTGGAACTGCAGGATCTGTACCGCGCCCTGCTTCGTTCGGCCGCCATCCTCATCGATAGCGGAAGCGAAGCCGAGATGCTGGAGAGTCTGTGTGAGACGCTCACGCGCGACACCCCCTTCCAGGCGGCGTGGATCGGCCGGCCCGGGGCTTCGCGGGCCTTCGAGATCCTGGCACTGCGGGGTTTCGCCGCGGGACAAGACAAAGAGCCCGGGCTGCAGGCTCGCGCGGTGGCCTGCATGGCCGATCGTGCCTGGAAGACGCGGCAGGTGGTGGTTTGCAACGATACCCAGTTCGAGGAATGTCTTCAACCCTGGCACGCGCAGCTGCGCTCGCAGGGTTGGACCAGCCTGCTGGTGGCGCCCGTGGAGCGCGGGCAGGACATCTGGGGGCTGCTCATGCTGGTGTCGGCGCGTCGTGAAGCCTTTGACGAAGGCACCATTGCGCTGTGCACGCGCATTGCCGGCCTGCTGGGTCACGGATTGGGCGAGTTCGACCGCAAGGAGCGGCTGCGCCACATGCAGCGGCACGAAGCGCTAGCCGCCCGCACCGATGTGCTCACCCAGTTGCCCAACAGATTCGCGCTGGAGCAGCATCTGCCCCACACGATCCGGCGTGCGCGTCGCCAAGGCACGACCCTGGCGGTGGGTGTACTAGATCTGGATGATTTCAAGCCCGTTAACGACCGCTTCGGCCACGCAACCGGTGACGAGCTGTTGCAGCAGCTCGTACAACGACTTCGGACCACGCTGCGGGGAACCGACTACATGGCCCGACTTGGCGGGGACGAATTCGTACTGGTGTTCGAAGACCTCGACCCGGCGCACGCCGAGAGGCAACTGGCGGTGGTGTTGCATCGTCTGATGCAAGCGATCCGAAATCCGTTCGATCTAGGGCCGCAACGTCAGGCGCGGGTGGGCATGACCCTAGGCCTGGCACTGTTTCCCGGCGATGGCGAGGACGCCGACACGCTGCTTCGCAACGCCGATGCTGCGATGTACCAAGCCAAGGCGCGCAAAAGCACCCGCACGCAGTGGTGGAGGCTGTGGGGCGAAGGAACCCTGGTCGAGTCCACCGTGGAGACGCCAGTCGATCTTTTCGGCGAAGAAGTCCGGCAACTGCTTCAAGCCCTGGTTCCCATCGTGCAGGAGGTCGCGCCCGAGTTTGCCGCGCAGTTCTACGCCGAACTCATGTGCGATGCGCAGCAGGCGGCCATTCTGGACTCGCTGTTGCCGCAGGAGCTTGCGCATCTGCAGGACAAGCAGGCGCAGCATCTGCAATTCCTGCTGCACCCGGACACAACGGCCGAACAAATCAATGAGCGCGCACAGCTCATCGGGCAGGTACACGCGCTCGTGGGCTTATCGCCCGCTGCGCTGCTGCAGGCGACGGCCCTGTACGAGTCGCTTCTGCGCTCTCGACTCGAGAACTCAGCCCTCATGGCCAAGACGCGCTACCGACTGGTGCGCATCATCCAGGCGCGCATGGCCCATCACCTGCGAGGAGAGATCAATGCCCAGCAGGCGCTGCTGTCCACCTACCACGCACTGCTGGCTGACCCGCTGCCGTCGTTTGGGCGCTGGATCGACCTGGCGCGCTCCGAGCTGGACCGGATCGCGGCCTTGCCCGGCATCCGCGCCGTGTTCATCTTCAGGGTGAATGACTCCGGGCAGCTTCGCATTGAACTCGGCGCAGGGCCCGTGGCGGAGCAGATCCAGACCGGGATCAACGGCGCCGGACTTCACCCGACCATCCACCTTGGCCCCAACGAGCAACGCGGCGTGATGGGGCAGGCCTGGGCCAGCGCGACTCCGCAGATCGTGGACAGCTACCTGCTGGATGCGCGCCTGCGCCCCTGGCAGGCCATGATGCTGCCTCTGGGAGTGCGCAGCGCGGCCGCGATCCCCATACTGCGCGCAACAGCTGCCGAGGCCGTGTTGTTCATTCTCGGCGCGTATCCGCGCCAGTTCTCTAATCCCCTGTTGCAGACCTGGATCAGCGCCCAGAAAAATCGCTGGGAGCAGCTTCAAAATGCGGCCTGTGCAGCCCCACCACCGTCCGATGCCCTGCACGCCACAAAATGGCGCAGCCTGCTCTACCAGGGAGCCTTGCGCATGGTGGTGCAGCCGATCGTGGATCTGCGTGGCGGCACGGTCACCAAGGTGGAGTCGCTAGCCCGGCTGCAGGCGCGCGACGGGACCCTGGTGTCGCCTGGAATGTTCCTGCCAGCCATGGGACAGGACGACCTGCGCATTCTGTTTCGCCAGGGACTTGAGCAAAGCCTGAGCGCCTTGCGCCAGTGGCGCAAGGCCGGCACGGCCATCACCCTCTCACTCAACCTCGATCCGATCACACTGCTCGACCCCGATTGCCCGCTGTGGGTCGAGCGTGCGCTGTGCCATGCCGACCTGCCGCCCGACGCGCTCACGCTGGAACTGCTGGAGACGCGCGACATCGACCCCCGCCTCGCGGATGCGTCGATCGCGCGCCTGCGCGCCACCGGCGTGGGCCTGACCATGGATGACCTAGGCTCTGGCTACAGCAGCATGAAGCGGCTCATGAACCTGCATTTTGACGTCATCAAAATTGACCAAGCCGTGGTCAAGGACGTGTTTGTCCATCCGCTGCAGGGCATCGCGCTCATGCGCACGGTACTGCAGTTGGGCCTGGACATGGGCTGCGCGGTGGTCGCCGAGGGCCTGGAGGACAATGCGCTGGTCGAGGTTGCAATGCTGCTGGGTTGCGCACAGGGGCAGGGCTACGCACTCGCGATGCCGATGGGCACAGCGGCCTTCGCCGAGTGGCTGGGCGCACACACGCCCATACCACTTCCCGGTGGGGGTGAGCTTCACTCCTGGTTAGGCGCGACGGCCTATGCGTGGGGCAAGGAGGGTGACATCCGGGTCGAACCCATGCGCCTGGATATGTGTCCGCTGACTCGGTTCTTGCACCGGCAGGGGGTGCGCGATGGCGATGCGCTGCGCTGGCATGCGTTGATGCATGACAGCGCGTTCGAGCAGGAACGAACCCGTGCAAGACAGTCGCTGCTGCAGTGGCTGCAACAACAGGCACTTACCCAGCATTGACGCAGCACCCTCATGCATCGTGCGCAGCGCCCCGGACAAGAGCAAGCAGCACGAACCACAGCGGCGTGGACAATGGGAATACGTCGAACAGGACAACGCCCTGGCACGCGCAGGCGCGCGCGGCAGGGGGCCGCCATCGGTCCGGCGCATCGCAGCTTGGCAGCGCGCACACGCGTCGGCCTGAGCCTCAGCGCACGCGCGACAATCGCGATCCAGCCGGGAAGGCGGCTCGACGCGCCGCTGGGCTACCGGGCAAAAGCCGTTCGTATTCCTGCCGGACGACCTGGTGGAACTCGCAGGTCCTGCGCTCCAGGCCGGGGCGGTCGAGCACGTGGATATGCCCGCGCGTGTAGCGAATGAGCCCATCGCGCTGCAGGCTCAAGGCGGCCTCGGTCACGCCCTCTCGCCGCACACCCACCATGTGGGCGATGAGTTCCTCGGTGACGATGATTTTCTACCCCGAAAGTCGATCCAGGTTCAACAGCAGCCAACGGGCACGCACTGCCGCCTGCGCGGCTCGCATCGCCTGATAAACCGCGCCGCGCAGGTCGACCCTCTCGGGTGCGCGGGTGAGCGGGCCCGGGCGCGCCTCCCGGCAACCATGCCGCCAGGCGCACGGGGCCTGTGGATCGCGCAGTCCTTCGGCGATGCCTGCCAGCCGGGCCCCATGCCGGGGCTGCGCCTGCGGCAGCGCTTCACTGAGCTCGCGGGGGTCCAGATCCCAGGGCCGCTGCGGCAGCGAACAAAGTGCCCTGGACGCGCTGTTCAGAAGCCAGCCGGTCGAAACGCACTTGCGTGCGCCCCTCGGTGAACACGTAGCCCTGCACGACGCCCTGCGGGTTGAAGCGAATCACCAGGCGCCTGAGCGCGTCAGGGGCCTGGGCTCGGATCATCGAGACCGTGGGAACAAAGTCGATGAGCCGGCGCGTCGTGCGGCGCGAGGTGTAGATCCACTCTTCCTGCCCCCGGTCGAACGCCACGTTCTGTGGACTGCCCAGCGCGTTCGCCACCTGCGCCTTGGTGGTCGAGCCCACGCGCATCGGTCCCTGCATGCAGGCCCGGGCCGGCTGGCCGGGGGAAGCACAGCCCAGGCTGCCGCAGCCGGCCAGCGGCGCCGCGGCCCCGGTCAGGCCCGCAAGCATCATGCTTCGCAAACGGCGCTTCATCGTGGATGCTGGTCCGTGCCTGGGTCCGGAGAAGGTAGCCCAGGACCGGAGAAACTCCCGGCAAGGCCTTGTTAGCTGCCCATTCGCGCAGGCCCGCTCTCCCGGGGGGAAGGCCAGGCACGCCGCAGGCATGGGGCCGCGGCTTGCGAGGTCCCGAACGCCGGGGGACAATTCCCGCACGGTCCGGTACCGGCGGCATGTCCCGCGGTCGGCCGGCCATCCCATGGGAGGAGACGATGCCGCAGCGTCGCGCAAACGCCCCCGGCGAGCGGGTCCACAGCTCGCAAGCCGTCGACGCGCATCTTCGCGCGCATTTGCCGCGCTGGTCGCGCGACGGCGACTGCATCCAGCGCCGCTATCGCACGGCGGGCTGGAAGGCCAGCGTGCTGGCCGTGGGCGCGGTGGCCCACCTGGCGGAAGCGGCCTGGCATCATCCGGAACTCATCGTGGGCTACGACCATGTGGTGGTGCGCCTGAGCACCCACAGCGCTGGCGGTGTGACCGACAAGGACTACGAACTCGCCGAGCGCATCGAGCAGCTTCTGACCTGGAATCCCGCGGGCCAGCCCGGCAGCGCGCTCGACGGCACCCCGGCCGACCCTCGCCACGCCTACCTGCCGGGCGACGACCCGCGGGCCGGCGCGACCTGAGTCCGCCCCCGGGGCACGGCTCTGCGCGTACGATGCAATGCTTTCCCCGCCACACCAGCATCCCATGCCGCCAGAATCCCAGGACAGACCACTCGACGCCGTCGTCGCCTCGGTGCAATTGCCCGAGGTCAGCGACGGGGACTTCGAGTCCTCGCTGACCGAACTGCGCGAACTGGCCAAGACCCTCGGCTACCGGGTGGTGCAGACCTTCACCCAGAAGCGCTCCAGCTTCGACACCACGGCCTACCTGGGCACGGGCAAGCGCGAGGAAGTTCGCGCCTACATCGAAAGCCAGGGTGGCAGCGGCCAGGACGAACGGTCGGGACATGCGACCACGCCCGAGCATGAGGGCATCCAGGTCCTGTTGATCGACCACGAGATCTCGCCGTCCCAGGCACGCAACCTGGAAAAGGCCGTGGGATGCGAGGTGATGGATCGCACCATGGTGATCCTGGAGATCTTCCACCGCCATGCGCGTTCGCGCGCCGCGCGCGCCCAGGTGGAGATCGCTCGCCTGGGCTACATGGCGCCGCGCCTGCGCGAAGCGGCCAAGCTGGCTGGCCCCCAGGGTCGCCAGCGCAGCGGCACCGGGGGCCGCGGGGCCGGCGAGTCGCACACCGAGCTGGACCGGCGCAAGATCCGCGATCGCATCGCCGAACTGCAGGCCGACATCGAGGCCATGGGCACGGAGCGCCAGACCCAGCGCGCGCGCCGGCAGCAAGGCCAGGGCGTGGCCAGCGTGGCCCTGGTGGGCTACACGAACGCGGGCAAGTCCACGCTGATGCGCTCGCTCACCGGCAGCGAGGTGCTGGTGGCCAACAAGCTGTTCGCCACGCTGGACACCACCGTGCGCGTGCTGCATCCCGACAGCGTGCCGCGCGTGCTGGTCAGCGATACCGTGGGTTTCATCAAGAACCTTCCCCACGGCCTGGTGGAATCCTTCAAGTCCACGCTGGAGGAGGCGCTGGACGCTTCGCTGTTGTTGCACGTGATCGATGCCAGCGACCCCGGATTCGAGCGCCAGCGCCAGGTGACCGACGACGTGCTGGCCGAAATCGGCGCGCAGGACGTGCCGCGCATCCGGGTGTTCAACAAGATCGACCAGGTCGGCGATGCCCACAGGCGCCAGGAACTGGAGGCCGATCTGCGTTTGCGCTACCCCGGATGCATCGTGATGAGCGCTCGGCGCGCCGAGGACGTGGCTGCGTTGCGCTTGGTCATCCTGGACTTTTTCCGCAAGGACCTGGTCGAGTCCGAGCTGCGGGTGCCATGGTCCGCGCAGCAGTTGCGTCGCGACATCTATGCGAACTGCGAGGTGCTGGCCGAGCAGTCCGACGAGGCGGGTGCGGTGTTCCGCGTGCGCGGCGAGGCCGCCACCATCGACGCGCTGCGCGAGCGCGCGGCCGGCTGAACCGGGCCGCCCGCCCGGGCAGCCCGTTCAGAGCCGCGCGCGCAGCGCCTCGACATGCGCGGCGAATGCCGCTTCGTCCAGCGTGCGCCGCTGCACCGCGGCCTGATGGTTGGCCGCGCCCAGCGGGCCCTCGGCCCAGTGCTGACGCGAGGCCGAGTCATGGTGCAGGTGGAACAGGCGCGTACCCGCCACCGACCACCAGCGCACCCCCAGGCGCACGGCACGCCCCAGCAACTCGTCATCCTCCCCGCCCCACCCCTGGAAGGACGGGTCGAAGCCCCCGACGCGCAGGAAGGTCTCCCTGCGCATCAGGGTGATGCCCCCGGCGGCGCTCGCATACAGCATGTCCATGTCGGGCGCGAGGGGGTCCTGGACCCCGGCATAGGGCTGCAGGCAGGCGAAGTCCGCGGATTCGGCCAGGCGCTGGCGCAAGGCGCCGCCGACGTTCACCACCTGCTGGTACGGCGCCCACGCATCGGAGCGCTGCTCGTCCAGCAGATCGTCCACGCACAGCTTGAATACCTGCGGGTTGGCCACGACATCCGCATCGTGCAGGCACAGCACCGGCCCGCGGGCGGCGCGCACCCCGACATTGCTCGTGGCGCCTCGGGAAAAGCGCTGGGTATCGCACAGGAAAATGTGGCGCACCTTCGGATCGGCGAGCTCGGTCCACGCGAATACCGGGGCCCGGTCCGCCTCCACCAGCCACACCGTGTAGTCGCGATAGGTGCGGTCGAGATGACGCAGCACGGTGCGCAGGTTGCCGAGCCGCTCGGCGCTGGCGCCTCGGAAACTGATGATGATCTCGAGACCCCGAAGGTCGATGCGCGCCGTGCTCATGGCGCCTCCTGGCAAGGGCTCACGGACGCCCGCACAGGCTCCGGGGCGCAGCCCTGATGGCCGCGGGCCGGATGCCGCGGCCCTGCTGCCCGATTCAGGCCGCGCTCACGGCTGGCTGCTCGATGGATCACGACGATTCCCGGGCCTCGCGGGTCCAGGCCGGCCTGGCTCATTCCCGGCCCCCGTGGTCTGCCCGGCGCGCGAAGCGCGGCCTGCGCAGGCCGGCTTCCGGCCCGCGGCGAGGATCTTGCATGATCATGGTCCAGCTCCGTCGATTCCGCGCGCCGCGCACCGCCCTGGCGACGCCGCGCGCCAGCAAGCCGCCACATGACGCCGCCTGGCGTCACTCCGCCCCGCCTCGGACCCGCGGGTCTCATCGAGGGGTTGCGATCCAGCCTACCTGGGTCCGGGCGCTGCGCAAACCGCGCCGAAGCCGGTGCGCATCGCGGGGCGCGCCGTCTCGCGTACAGGCTTCAGGCGCCGGGAAACTCCAGCACCTGGTAGTGCGCCCCCAGCACATGCTCGGCGCCGGGCGGCAGGGTGAGTCCGTCGCGTTCGACGTTTCCCGCCTCCACGCACAGCATGCGATCCCAGCTGGCCTCGCGCATGTCGGAGAGGGCCGCCGCGCCCTCGCGCCAGGGATTCCACACCACGGTACTGCGGGAGCCCTCCTTGCTCACGCGGATGCGCCGTCGCAACGCGGGGTCGTCCACGACACAGGCCGATTCGGTACCCACGAACATGCGGTCGATGGGACCATCGAAGGCCAGGGCTCCACGCTGCACCGAGTTGCGCATGGCGTCGAGCTTGTCCACGCAGGTGGCCCCGTCCAGCCCCGTCAGGCGCAGCCGGCGCACGTCGCCCACGCGCAGGTAGGCATGCAAGGCCTGGGTCATGCGCAGCGGGTGGGGTCCGCGGTTGCGCGTGTGCAGGCGCAGGCGCAGCGAATCGCCGACCTCCACCCCCAGCTCCAGCTCGGCGTGCCGCTCCGCCTCGCCAGCGTCCTGTGGTGCGACCAGGCGCAGTGTCAGGGCGATGGCGTCGCCAAGGCGCCGCGCCTCCTGCAGGATCCAGGGGCTGATGCGCGCGTAACCATGCGCGGGCGCGCCGGTCTGCTCCGGGTGCGGGCCGAACCAGGGCCAGCAGATGGGAATGCCTCCGCGCAACGCATGTCCCCGGCGATGGATCGCCGACTCCGACACCCACAGCAGCGGCTCGGGGCTCGAGGCACTGCGGTATTCCAGCAGCTGCGCGCCCTGCAGGCACAACACCGCGCTGCCCGCCGCGGCACGCACGTGCACGTAATCGAGATCCCCGGCTCCGCGCCGCGTATGGACCCCCTCGACGATCGGCGATTCGCTATGCATGCCCGGCCCTCGACGAACGGAAACGCCGATTCTCGCAGCACCGCCCTGGCGGCGCTTGGCGCGCCCCGACTGGGCATCGCTTGACCCCGGTCAAGACCTGTGCCGAGGATCCCGGCTGACAATTCCCGCATGGTCGGGCGCGAGACCGTGCATGGCTGTTGCCCGCCGCCCACCGATACCCTGTCCGATGCCTGATTCTTCGTCTGACTTCGCCGGCGCGCCTTCCTCGCCGGCCTCCGATGCGGTCGCGCCGAAGGCGCCCGAGCTGGTCTGCCCGGCCGGCTCGCTGCGCGCCTTGCAACTCGCGGTGGACGCCGGCGCCGACGCCGTGTACCTGGGACTGCGCGATGCCACCAACGCGCGCAATTTCGCCGGGCTGAATTTCGACGACAGCCAGGTCCGCGCCGGCGTGGACCACGCGCACGCGCGGGGCGTCAAAGTGCTCATGGCCCTGAACACCTTCGCCGACGCGGGCGACACGGGCCCCTGGCTGCGCGCCGTGGATCGCGCCGCCGAACTGGGTGCCGACGCGCTGATCGTGGCCGACACCGCGGTGCTGGCCCATGCCCGCCGGCATCACCCCGGCATGCGGCTGCATCTGTCGGTGCAGGCCTCGGCGACCAGCCACGCCGCCATCGAGTTCTACCGTCGGCACTACGGCATCCAGCGCGCCGTGCTGCCGCGGGTGCTGACCCTGTCCCAGGTGGCGCATGTGATCCGCAACACCTCGGTGGACATCGAGGTGTTCGGTTTCGGCAGCCTGTGCGTGATGGTCGAGGGTCGCTGCCTGTTGTCGTCCTACGCCACGGGCTGTTCGCCGAACAATGCCGGAGTGTGCTCGCCGCCGGCAGCGGTGCGCTGGACCGAGCGCGACGGCACGGTGGACGCACGGCTCAACGACGTGCTGATCGATCGCTACGCGCCCTCGGAGCCGCGGGGCTATCCGACCTTGTGCAAGGGCCGCTTCCTGGTCGAGGGCCGGCGCGACTACGCGCTGGAGGAGCCCACCAGTCTGAACACCCTGGACATTCTTCCCCAACTGATCGAGGCCGGCGTGAAGGCCATCAAGATCGAGGGACGACAGCGCAGCCCCGCCTATGTCGCCGAGGTCACGCGGGTCTGGCGCGCCGCCATCGACCTGGCCGCATCGCGGGAGCGCTATGCGCCCCACGCGGACTGGACGGCCCGGCTGTCGCGCTGGGCCGAGGGCCAGCAGCACACGCTGGGGGCCTACGACAGGCCCTGGCGCTGATGGTCCGGCGAGAACCCCACACACCTTGACATCCATGCTCATCGATTCCGGCGCGCAGGCGCGCCGCGCCGAATTCAGCATCGGCGCGCTTTCGTATTGGTGGCCTCGCGCCGCCACACTGGCCTTCTACGCCGAGGTCGCCGACAGCAGCGCCAGCTGCGTGTTGCTGGGCGAGACCGTGTGCTCGCGCCGCACCGAGATGAAGCCGGGCGACTGGCTGGCGCTCGCGCGCGAACTGCGCCAGGCCGGCAAGGAGGTGGTGCTGGCCACGCTGCCCCTGCTGAGCAGCGAGGCGGAATGGCGCGCGGTGCGCGACCTGGCGGGGCAGGAGGAGTTCATGGTCGAGGCTGGCGATGCTTCGGCGCTGCACGCGCTGGAGCAGGCCGCGCAGCAGCGCGGCGGCGCCTGCCGCTTCGTGCTCGGCCCGCACCTGAACGTCTACAACACGCAGGCGCTGCGCGAGCACGCCGCGCTGGGCGCCGTGCGCTGGGTGGCTCCGGTCGAACTCGCGGCCGAGGCCATCGGAAACGTGAATCCTCCGCGGGCGCGGGTGGTCGGTCCGCATGGAGAGATCGCCACCGAGGCCTGGGGATTCGGACGACTCCCGCTGGCGATGTCGGCACGCTGCTTTACCGCGCGACACCACCGCCTGCGCAAGGACGCCTGTGATTTCCGCTGCCGCGACGACTCCGACGGCCTGCGCCTGGACAGCGGCGAGGGCCAGGCCTTCCTGTGCATCAACGGCACCCAGATCCAGTCCGCCGGCCTGCATGCCGTGCTGGGCGAATGGCCCGCGCTGCGCGCGGCCGGGGTCGGGCGCCTGCGCCTTTCGCCTTGCAGCCGCGGCTTCGCCGAGGTGCTGCGGACCTTCGATGCCGTGTGCAACGATGGCGCCGACCCGGCGGATGCGCTGGAACACCTGCGTGCCATGGACCTGCCGGGTCCCTTGGTGGACGGCTATGCCCGCGGCGCGCCGGGCATGTCGGCGGCACGCGCATGAACCCCTGGGAAGCGACACCATGACCAGCAGAACCTGGCCTGACCCAGCCCCGGCGCAAGGCGCGCACGGCTGGCTGGACACCGTGGTCCTGGGCTGCGCGCGGCTTGCGCGCGGCGCCCCGCCCGGCCTGCGTGGCCTGGTGCGCGCGCTGCCGGTGCGGCCTCCGTCCTTCGCCCTCGCCCGCGTGCTCGACCGCTGGCTGCTGCCACGCCTGGACGCGGCGACCCGGCAGGCGCTGCGCGGCCCGACGGTCGAATTGGAGCTGCAGGACCTGGGGATCCGGGCCAGGCTGCGCCTGGGCGCGCGGGGCTTCGAGCCCGGCGACCAGTTGCCGGCCGTGACCATTCGCGGCGCGGCCGAGGCGCTGTGGCGCCTGGTGCGCGGCTGGGACGATGCCGACCGGTTGTTCTTCGAGCGCGAGCTGGTCATGGAAGGCGACACCGAGTTCGGCCTGCTGCTGAAGAACACGCTCGATGCCCTCGGCCCCCTGGGCGACGCAAGGCCGCGGCCATGAAGGGCACGACCAGCCTGTGCGCCGCGGACCTGTGGCAGGACCTGTGCGCGGTACGCGAAACCCAGCCCCTGGTGCACAACGTGACCAATCTGGTGGTCATGCAGTTCAGCGCCAACATGCTGCTGGCCCTGGGCGCATCGCCCGTCATGGCCCATGCCGAGGAGGAGGTCGAGGACATGGCGGCGCTGGCGGGTGCGCTGGTGCTGAACATCGGCACGCTGTCCGCCCCCTGGCTGCGCGCGATGCACCTGGCGGCGCGCAGCGCGCGCGCGCACGGCAAGCCGGTGGTGCTGGATCCGGTGGGCGCCGGGGCCACCCGCTACCGGGATCGCGCGCTGCGCGAACTCCTCGACGACGGCTTCCCGGATGTGGTGCGCGGCAACGCCTCGGAGATCATGAGCGTGGCAGGGCTGACGCCGGGCACGCGCGGGGTCGACAGCCTGGCGGGCGCGGACGAGGCCGTGCCGGCCGCCCGCCGCCTGGCCGCGCGCACGGGGGGCGTGGTGTGCATTTCCGGGGCAAGTGACCATGTCGTGGATGCCCAGGGTCGCCATGCGGTGCTGTCCAACGGTCATCCCTGGATGACCCGGGTGACCGGCGTGGGATGTTCGGCCAGTGCGCTGGTGGCTGCGCTGGCCGCCGTGCAGCCGGACCGCTGGCGCGCCACCGTGGCCGCCATGGCCTACCTGGGCGTCGCGGGGCAATGGGCGGCCGAGCGCGTTCTCGCCCAAGACGCCGCAAGCGGCCCCGGCTCGAGTCTCGCAGGCAGGGCGGGCCCTCCGTCGGGCCTGGGCGGCTTTCAGGTCGCCCTGCTCGACGCCGTGCACCAGCTGGACGCGCGAACCTTCGAGCAAGGCCTGCGCCTGAGCCTGCCCGCATGAGCCCCGGCGCCTGCGCGCCGGGCCGCGACGCGCGGCGCCCTCGCCGGCCTCAGGCCTGCGGCCCCGCGGTGGCGGCCTGGTGCAGCGCGAGCTCCCCGAGCAGGCGCGAGAGTGCGGGGTTGTCGTTGTCGCGCTTGACCACGATGCCCAGCTCCACCGGGTTATCGGGGCGCAGATCCGCGAGTTCCCGGAACACCACGCCTTCATAGTGGAAGACGGTGGTGCCGGCGGGCACCAGCGAAAGCCCGAGTCCGGCGCGCACCAGGGCCAGGATGGTGTGGATCTGGCTGACGTACTGCACATGGCGCGGGCGCACGCCGGCGCGCCGCAGGATGTCGGAGACGAGGTCGTAGAAATAGCGCGCCTCGTCGGGGGAGTACATGACGAAGTCGACCCCGTCCAGCGCATCCAGCGCGATGCACGGGCGCTCGGCGTAGGGGTGGCCCTGCGGCAGCACCGCGAGCAGGCGCTCGCGCCGCAGGGGGCGCCATTGCAAGGCCGGCTGCACCACCGGCGGGCGCACCAGCGCGAGGTCGATGCGCCCGGCCAGCAGCGCTTCCAGCTGGGCCTGCGACACCATTTCACGCAACTTGAGGTTCACGTCGGGGAGCAGGGCGCGACACCGTGCCACCAGCTCGGGCACGTCGCGGTAGCTCGAACCGGCGGTGAACCCGATGGCGATCTCGCCGGCATGGCCCTGCGCGACCCGGCGCGCGTCCAGCACGGCGGTCTCGGCGCTGCGCAGCAGCCCGCGCGCCTCATGCAGGAAGCGCCGGCCGGCCGGCGTGAGCTCGACCACGCGGGTGCTGCGAAACAGCAGCGGCGTGCCCACCGCGTGTTCGAGCAGCTGAATCTGCCGGCTCAGCGGCGGCTGGGTCATGTTGAGCCGCGCGGCCGCCTTGCCGAAGTGCAGTTCCTCGGCGACGGCGACGAAACAACGAATCTGGCTGAGCTCGAACACTGATCCAATCCCCGCATGAATTCATTCAGTATATGGCTTGGACAGGAAAGAACCCCCCTCCTACGATGCCCTGCAGCCATTCCCCACCGACCCGGAATTTCCCATGCGGCACCCCTCTCCCATGACCCCCGAGGAACTCAAGGTCGCCATCGGCGGCGGCCTGCTGTCCTTTCCCGTGACGGCCTTCGACGCCCGGCTGGAACTGGACGAAGCGCGCTACGCCCGCAATTTCGAGATCGTGCTCGAGCACGCCCCGGCGGGCATTTTCGTCGCCGGTGGCACCGGGGAGTTCTTTTCCCTGACGCCGCAGGAAGTGCAATGCCTGGTGCGTCGCAGCGCGGACATGGCGCAGGGGCGCGTTCCCGTGATCGCTCCCGTGGGCATGGGCACGCGCCTGGCCTGCGAGCTCGCGCGCCAGGCCGAACAAAGCGGCGCGGATGGACTGTTGCTGTTTCCTCCCTACCTGACCGAGTCGGACCCCGCGGGCCTGGCGCTTCACATCGAGCAGGTGTGCGCCGCCACCCGACTGGGCGTGATCGTCTACAGCCGCGGCAACGCACGTGTGGGCGCGGAATGCCTGCCCGCCCTGGCCGAGCGCTGCCCCAACCTCATCGGCTACAAGGACGGCATCGGCGACATCGAGCTCATGACCCGCGTGTACACGACCATGGGCGATCGCCTCACCTACGTGGGCGGCCTGCCGACGGCCGAAACCTTCGCACTTCCCTATCTGGAAATGGGCGTCACCACCTACTCCTCGGCGATATTCAACTTCCTGCCCAAGTGGGCCAAGGATTTCCACGCCGCGGTGCTGCGGCGAGACCACGCGCACGTGTATCGGGAAATGCGCGAATTCGTCATGCCCTACACCGCGCTGCGCAACCGTCGCCGCGGCTACGCGGTGTCCATCGTCAAGGCGGGCATGCGCGTGGTGGGGCGCGACGCCGGCGGTGTGCGCCCCCCGCTCACCGACCTGGAAGACGCCGAGGTCGAGCAACTGCGCGCCCTGGTCGCCACGCGGAGCTGAGCATGGGGCTTCGAGGCGAAAACCTGCTGGGGCTGCGCGCGGTGCGCGGCACGCGCGCCGCGCTGCAGGGCGTGGATCCGGTCAGCGGCCAGTCGCTGCTTCCCGCGTATGGCGGGGCCTCGCGCGAACAGCTCGACCAGGCCTGCGATCTGGCCTGGCGGGCCTGGGCTCCCTATCGCGAACTCGGAGCCGCCGCCCACGCCCGGCTGCTCGACGCCATCGCCGCGCATATCGAGGACCTGGGCGAGGAGCTGATCGACCGCGCCGCGCTGGAGACCGCGCTCGACGCCGCGCGCCTGCGCGGCGAGCGCGCGCGCACCACCGCCCAGCTGCGCCTGTTCGCGCAGCTGGCGCGCGAAGGGCGTCACGTCGAGCCGCGCCACGATCCGGCCCTGCCGGGCCGCGCGCCCCAACCCCGCCCGGATCTGCGCATGGGCCATATGGGCATCGGACCGGTGGCCGTGTTCGGTGCCAGCAATTTCCCCCTGGCCTTCTCGGTGGCCGGGGGAGACACCGCGTCGGCGCTGGCCGCCGGATGCCCCGTGGTGGTCAAGGCGCACAACGCCCATCCCGGGACGTCCGAACTGGTGGGCCGCGCGGTGCAGGCGGCGGCGCGCGAAACGGGCATGCCCGACGGCGTGTTCAGCCTGCTGTACGGGGCCGACGAGCAGATCGGCGCCTGGCTGGTGGCGCACCCGCGCATCCAGGCGGTGGGGTTCACCGGTTCGCGCGGCGGGGGCGACGCGCTGGCGCGCATCGCAGGCTCCCGGGCCCGGCCGATCCCCGTGTTCGCGGAGATGAGCAGCGTGAACCCGGTGTTCGTGTTCCCGGGCGCGCTGCGCGAGCGTGCCGGGGCCATCGCATCGGGCTTCGTGCAGTCGATGACCCTGGGCAGCGGGCAGTTCTGCACCAAACCGGGACTGGTGTTCCTGCTGGGCGACGAGGGGGCGCAGGAGTTTGTCGACACCCTGGAGCGGCAGTTGCGGGCCACCCGCACCGCGCCGCTGCTCAGCGCCGGCATCGCCGCGCGCTACCGGCAGGCCACGCAGCAGGCCGGCGCGCGCGCGTCATCGCCAAGCCTGAGCGCCGCCACCGCCTCCGACGGCACCCGGGCCCAGGTCTTCGTGCTGGGCCTGCGCGAATTCGCGGACGACCCGGCCTGGGGCGAGGAGATGTTCGGGCCGGCCGCGGTGGTGGTGCGCTGCGCGAACGCAGGGGAACTTGCTCCCCTGCTGGATGGCCTGGCCGGGCAGCTCACCGCGACCGTGGTGGTCGAAGCCGGCGACCACGCCGCCGCCAGGCCCCTGATGCGCGTGCTCGAGACTCTCGCCGGGCGCCTGCTCATGAACGGCTGGCCCACCGGCGTGGAGGTCTGCGAGGCCATGGTGCACGGCGGCCCCTACCCCGCCTGCAGCGATCCCCGGTTCAGCAGCGTGGGCACGCTGGCGATCCGCCGTTTCCTGCGGCCCGTGTGCTACCAGAACATGGCCGCGGATCTGCTGCCGGGCTGGCTGCACGAACAAAAGCCGCGGGCACAGGCCCCAGCCGACAACGAGGGAGCGCTCGCATGAGTTTCGAATTCCACGCACGCCTGGCCGTCACCGGAGCCGCCGGGGCGCTGGGCACGGTATTGCGCGCCGAGCTGGCCCGCGTGGGGGTCCGCACCCTCAGCCTGGACCTGCGCGAGCCCTCGCGGGTGCACGACAACGAGACCTTCGTGCGCTGCGATCTCGCCGACGCCGAGGCCACGATGCGCGCGCTGCAGGCAGCCGATGCGGTGGTGCATCTGGGAGGCATCTCCACGACGGCGCCCTTCGACTCGATCCTCTCGGCCAATATCTGCGGCAGCTTCCACGTGTTCGAAGCCGCGCGCCGTCACGGCATGCGCCGCGTCGTGTACGCCAGCTCCAACCACGTGACCGGCTATTACCCCTCCAGCGAGCGCGTGCGGCCGGACATGCCACACCGCCCCGACTCCTTCTATGGGCTGTCCAAGGCCTTCGGCGAGGACCTGGCCCAGTTGTACTGGGACAAGTACGGCCTCGAATCGGTGGGCCTGCGCATCGGCTCGTGCTTCGAGAGGCCCCGTGATCGCCGCATGCTCAAGACCTGGCTGAGCCACCGGGACTTCCTGCGCCTGGTCGAGCGTGCGCTGCTGGCACCCAAGGTAGGGCACACCGTGGTCTACGGCGTCTCGAACAACCCCCGGGTCTACTGGGATGCCGATCCGGCCGGCGCACTCGGCTTCACCCCGCTCGACTCCTCCGCGGCCTTCGCCGGCTCGCTGCCCGGCGACGAGCCCGAACCCGAGCGACAGGGCGGCGGTTTCATCGAGGTCGATGAAACCGCGCTCGGCCCTGCGGAGCAAGCGTGAGCGGAAGGGCAGGTCCGCGTTCACCTGCCACAACAAAGCCTAACCACGAAGAGGAGACCACCGTGTTCCAACGCATCGCATCGCCGCTGGCGAGAGGGCTCGTCGGCTCGCTGATCGCAGCCGGCGCCTTGTCCTGGGGCCAGGCTGCCCAGGCGGCGCCCATGAGCATCAACATCGTCGACGTCGCGGGCAACCTGGCACTGACCCAGAAGGCCTTCGAGCAGTTCGAGAAGACCCATCCCGGCCTGGTGCACTTCACCTACTCCACGTCGCCGGCGCCGCAGTTGTTGCCGCGCATCCGCGCCATGGAACACGCCGGTCGCTCCGACATCAACATGGTGCTGACCGGCACCGACGATCTGGCCTTCGGCATCCAGCAGGGGCTGTGGCAACAACTGCTCCCGGGCTACGCCGGGCAGCTGCCCGGCATTCCGCGGGACTACAGCCCCGGAGCCGCGCGCATGCAGGACCTGGCCAAGGGCTACGGCGTCGAGGTCGTGTACTCACCGGCGGGCCCGCTGCTCGAGTACAACCCGCAGACCGTCAAGCACCCGCCGCGCACGCCGCAGCAACTGCTGAGCTGGTGCCAGGCGCACCCGGGCAAGTTCATCTACGCCCGCCCGAACAACTCCGGCCCCGGCCGCGCGTGGCTGATGGCCCTTCCCTATCTGCTGCACGACTCCAATCCGCGCGATCCGGTGCATGGATGGACCAAGACCTGGGCCTACCTCAAGCAACTCAATGCCTGCATCGCCTACTACCCCAGCGGAACGGGTGACGTGATGAAGGAACTCGGCCAGCAGACCCGCTGGATGACCCCCACCATCACCGGCTGGGACATCAACCCGCGCAAGCTGGGCATCGTGCCCAAGGACTTCCAGGTCCAGAAGCTCGATCACATGGTCTGGCTGAACGACGCGCAGTACATGGTGATCCCCAAGGGGCAGTCGCCCGCGCAGGTGGCTATGCTCCTGCGGGTCATGCGCTACATGATGAAGCCCGAGCAACAGGCGATGACCTACGACGACGGCTACTTCTATCCGGGCCCGGCGATCGCGGGGGTCAGCCTGGGCATGGCCCCGGCCAGCAGCCAGCAGGTGATCCGCGAATACGGCCGCAAGGACTATGACGCCTGGATCGCCAAGTATCCGAACAAGACGCCGCTGAACGCATCCGCGATGGTCAAGGCCTTCGAGATGTGGAATCAGCAGATCGGTGCCCTGAAGCATTGAAGCCTGGGGCGCCTGGAATGACGCACCGGCGACCCGCGTGGCGCGGCGCCGGTGCGATCGACCTGCGGTGGGAGACGAGTTGATGAGCGGGACCGAAGATCTCGTGCTGGAAGACGTGACCAGGCACTACGACATGCAGGGCGGCGGGGTCCACTGCGCCCTGTCCAGGCTGAACCTGCGGGTTTCGCCGGGAGAGTTCGTGGCCCTGCTCGGGCCTTCGGGCTGCGGCAAGACCACCGCGCTGAACTGTATCGCCGGGCTGACCGAGATCAGCTCGGGCAGCATCCACGTGGCGGGCCGGCGCATCGACCAGCTCACGCCGGACAAGCGCAACGTGGGCGTGGTGTTCCAGAACTACGCCTTGTTCCCCCACATGACCATTCTGGACAACGTGGCCTTCGGACTGCGCATGCGCGGCATGCCCCGGGCGCAACGCCATGCCAAGGCCATGGACGCGATCCGCATGGTGCAACTCGAGCAGCATGCCCACAAGCACCCGGCCCAGCTCTCGGGAGGGCAGCAGCAGCGCGTGGCGATCGCGCGCGCCATCGTCGTGGAGCCGGACATCGTGCTGATGGACGAGCCCCTGTCCAACCTGGATGCCAAGTTGCGCATCGAGATGCGCTCGGAGATCCGGCGCCTGCACGAGCGCGTGCGGCGCATCACCATCTACGTCACCCATGACCAGGACGAGGCGCTTTCCATGGCCGACAAGATCGTCGTACTCCAGGACGGGGTGGCGCACCAGGTGGGCACGCCGCAGGAACTGTTCAGCCTTCCCCGCGACCTCGACGTGGCCCGGTTCATGGGCTATCGCACCTTGCTGCGCGGCGCGTGCCGAGCGGGCGGCGGCGAGACGCGGGTACAGGTCGAGGTCGGCCCGGGCTGCACGCTGCAAGGCCTGCGCATCGATCCGCACCTGGGCGAACGCGCGGTGGCGGCCATCCGCCCGGACGAATTCCGCATCGCCGACGACCAAGCCGCCAACCTGATCGGCGGCGAGGTCCGCTCGGCCGAGTATTACGGTCGCGAGAGCCTGGTCGTGCTCGACAGCGCCGCGGGCACCCTCTATGCCAAGCTGCCGGGAAGCTTCGCCATCGGCTCGCGCCTGCGGCTTCACGTTCCGGCCGATCGCGTCCTGTGCTACGCGGAGAGCGCATCGTGAACCCGCGCAACCGCGCCTGGCTGCTGGTGCTGCCGGCCACCCTGTTCCTGCTGGGATTCTTCGCCTACCCCATGCTGGCCGGCCTGGGAAGCTCGCTGCGCCCGACGAGCCACGGCTACTCCCTGCACAACTACCTGCGATTCTTCGCCACGCCCGAGTTGCGCGATACCGTGTGGACCACCTTGCGCCTGGCCATTCCCGCCACCGTGCTGAGCCTTGCGCTGGCGCTGCCCTGCGCGTATTTCCTGCGCAGGCCCTCGCGGGCGCAGCGCTTGAGCACCATCGTGTTCCTGCTGCCCATCACCTTCGGCTCCGTGCTGGTCGCCGACGGCATGCTGAGCTATTTCTCGAACAATGGCTGGTTCTGGCAGCTGGCCTCGCTGCTGGGAATCCATGCGCGGGTGGCGCTGATCCACAGCTTCACCAGCGTGCTGATCAGCCTGGTCATCGGGGGCTTTCCCTTCGCCTTCCTGTTCCTGCTGTCCTTCATCTCGGGCATCGACCCGAATCTGGAGCGCGCCGCGGCGACTCTGGGCGCGGGGCCGTGGCGCCAGTTCCGCCACGTGGTGGCGCCCCTGCTGGTGCCGGGCTTGCGCATGACCGCGATCCTGGTCTTCGTCCAGTGCTTCACCGTGTTCCCCTCCGCCGTGCTGCTGGGCATCCCCGCGGGCGCGACCCGCGTGATGTCCATCGCGGCCGCGCACGCCGCCTTCGAGGACTACGACTACTCCATGGGCAACGCCATCTCGGTGCTGATGGGCTTGATCCAGTTCGCCGCCGTGGGCCTGCTGCTGCTGGCCACGCGCAAGGCCTTCCGCGGCTCCTCGGCCGGGTTCAAGTAATGGCGGCCCCAGCGGCGCGGAGACCATCATGCAAAGGTTCCTGAAATGGCTGGTGTGGGCGGTGGTCGGACTGTTCATGCTCAACATCCTGGGCATCCTGGCGACGGTGCTGGTGGATTCCTTCGCCACCCGCTGGTTCGCCACCGTGCTGCCCGAGGGATTCACGCCGTCCTGGTACGCGCAGGCCTGGAGCCAGTTCCAGCTCGGCGACGTGCTGTGGTTCACCGCGCGTATCGTCGCTCTGGTCACGCTGGGCGCGCTGGCGCTTGGCGTTCCCTGTGCCTATGCGCTGGCGCGCAGCGAGTTTCCCGGCAAGCGCGCGGTCAGCCTGCTGATCATGCTGCCCATCATCATTCCCCCGGTGACCTACGGCATTCCCCTGTCCAGCGTGATGTATCGCTTCGGCCTCGTGGGCACCTTCACCGGCGTCTGGCTGGCCAACCTGGTGCCGGCGCTGCCTTTCGTGATCCTGGTGCTGGTGCCCTTCATCGAGCAGATCGATCCGCGCCTGGAGGCGGCGGCGCGGGTGTTCGGCGCCAACCTTCCGCGCTATTTCCTGCATGTGCTGCTGCCGCTGCTGGCCCCGGGCATCCTGGCCGCCGGATTGCTGCTGCTGATCAAGACCATCGGGCTGTTCGAGCTGACCTACTTCACCTCGGGCCCCGGCACCCCGACCCTGGTGGTGGCGCTGTACTACGCGGTATTCGGCGCCGGCGTGCGCGCCCCCCAGGCCATCGACGCCATGGCCATTGTCTACATGCTGGTCAGCCTGGCCGTGGTGGTCGTCGCGCTGCAGTTCGTCAGCCCGACCCAGATGGTCAGTCGCGCGCGGCGATGAAGGGCGAAGCGATGCTCGAATTCGTCGTCGCCTGCGCGGGCGACGGCGTGGTGCAGCGCTGGGCGCTGCATGGCGCGAGCGGGCGCCTGGAATGCCTGCAGCAACTCGACTGCGCCGGACCCGTGGCTGCGCTGGCCTGGGACCCCGACCGCCGCGGCCTGTACGCCGCGCTGCGCGGCGAGCCCTATGCCCTGCTGCGCATGGACCTGCGAACCGACGGCAGCCTGGCCCATGCGCAGCGCCGCGAGCTGCCCGCCGACATGGCCTGCATCGCGCTGGACGGCAGCGGCGAAGGGATGCTGTGCGCCTCCTACACCATGGGGTGCATCGCCTGGGCGCGCGGCTCCGGGGTCGAAAGTCTGGCGACCGATGGCCCCTCCCATGCCTGCGTGGCATTGGGCGGCGGGCGCCTGGTGCTGGCCACCCAGACCGTCGAGGGCAGCCTGTTGTGCCTGAGCTCCGACGACCCCGCGCTGCCACTGGCGCGGCGGCGCGTGCGGCGCCTGCGCCTGCACGCGCAGGCCAGCCCACGCCACGTCGCCGTCGCCGGGGACCTGGTGTTCATCGACCATGAGGAACACAGCGTGGTCGACGTGTGCCGCTACGACCCCCTGGCCAATGCGCTGCGGCCCCTGTTCAGCACCGAGCTGGGCCACGCCATCGAGGGCCGCCCCTGGTATGCCGACATCCGCTGCGACGCCGAAGGCACCTGGCTGTGGCTGAGCGAGCGCAGACAAGGCATGGTGCACGGCCTGCGCGTGGACCTTCCGGGTGCCAGGCTGGTGCCGACGACCAGCCTGCCGGTGCCGGCCACCCCGCGCTCCATCGCCGCCCACGGCGACTGGCTGGTGTGCTGCGGGGAAACGGCCGACGCGCTCAGCCTGCATGCGCGCGGCGCCGACGGACATTGGCGTGAGCGCGCCCGCATGCGCTGCGGGGCGCGCCCGATGTGGGTTGAATTCCTGCTCCCGCCGACGCGCGCCGCGGCGGGGGCCTTCCTCGAGGACTCCTGATCATGGAACAACGAGCCCGGCTCGTGCGCATGCACGACACGGACAACGTGGCGGTGGTCGCCACGCGCTCCGGCTTGCCGGCGGGCGAGCGCGTCGACGACGGCCTGGTGCTGCGCGAGGCCGTGCCCCAGGGGCACAAGGTCGCGCTGCGGCGCATCGAGGCCGGCGAGGCGGTGCGGCGCTACGGCGTGGCCATCGGCTACGCGGTGTCGGTCATCGAGGCCGGCTCGTGGGTGCACGAGGCCCTGCTGCGCATGCCCGAGGCGCGCGCGCTGGAACACTTGCCCGTGGCCACCGATCTGCGCAGCGCGGCGCCGCTTCCAGGCCAGTCCTTCCTGGGATACCGCAACGCCGACGGCAGCTTCGGCACGCGCAACCTGTTCGCCATCACCACCACCGTGCAATGCGTGGCCGGAGTGGTGGCGCAGGCGGCCGAGCGCATTCGCCGCGAGTTGTTGCCGCGCTTTCCCAACGTGGACGGCGTGGTCGCGATCGACCACGCCTACGGCTGCGGCGTGGCCATCGATGCCCCCGACGCGCAGGTGCCGATCCGTATCCTGCGCAACCTGGCCCGCAACCCCAATTTCGGGGACGAGGTGATGGTGGTCAGCCTGGGCTGCGAAAAACTGCAGCCCGAACGCCTGCTTCCGCCCGGCAGCATCGCGCTGCGCGACGAACGCGACGCGCAGGCGGCCGGCGCGACTTCCGGCCTGCACGTGCTGCGCCTGCAGGACCCCGCGCACGGCGGCTTCTCGGGCATGCTCGATGCCATCGTCGGCGCCGCCGAGCCGCACCTGCGGCGCCTGGACGCGCGCAGGCGCGAGACCACGCCGCTGGCCGGCCTGGTGGTGGGGGTGCAGTGCGGAGGCAGCGACGCGCTGTCCGGCGTGACCGCCAACCCCGCCCTCGGCCATGCCGTGGACATGCTGGTGCGCGCCGGCGCGACGGTCCTGTTCTCCGAGGTCACCGAGGTGCGTGACGGCGTGGCGTTGCTCAGCTCCCGGGCGCGCGACGCCGAGGTCGCGCGGCGCCTGGTGGCCGAGCTGGACTGGTACGACGCCTACCTGCGCCGCGGGGGAGCCGACCGCAGTGCCAACACGACCCCGGGCAACAAGGCGGGCGGCCTGTCCAACATTGTCGAAAAGGCGATGGGCTCCATCGTCAAATCGGGCACCCTGCCCATCGACTTCGTGCTCGGCCCCGGCGAGAAACTGGGCGCGGGACAACGCGGCCTGGGCTTCGCCGCCACGCCGGCCAGCGATTTCGTGTGCGGCACCCTGCAGGCGGCCGCGGGCATGAACGTGCACGTGTTCACCACCGGCCGCGGCACACCCTACGGCCTGGCCGCGGTGCCGGTGATCAAGGTGTCCACGCGCAGCGAACTCGCCGAGCAATGGCCCGACCTGATCGACCTGGACGCGGGGCCCATCGCCCGCGCCGAGCGCAGCATCGCCGAGGTCGGCGAGCAGATCTTCGCCTGCATCGTCGAGGTAGCCAGCGGGAAGCGCCGCACCTGGGCCGAGCGCTGGAATCTGCACAACGCGCTGACCCTGTTCAATCCCGCGCCGATCACTTGAACCGGCGCCTCAGCCTGCGTAGCCGTGGCCTCGCCGCGCCGGCGGCCGGGGCCCCACGTACTTGCGGTAGGCCGCGATCCAGTCGTGGCTGATGTCGTATTGCGCCTGGGCCAGGGACAGACGCCCGCGGCATACCAGGCGGTGCAGGCGGTTTTCCAGCCGGTCCTTGGCGTAGCTGCCCCAGCCGCCGATCACATGATGGGGCTCGGGCCAGAGGTTGCGCGGCGAATCCGGGGAGCCTCCCAGCTCCAGGCTGATCAGGTGGTCCTCCTCGTAGTCGCGCAGGCGACGATCGGCGTAGCCGTAGGCGCGAACGCCCTCGCGCTTGAGTCCCTCGGTGTATCGCTCGGGCGGGCGAATGCCGCGCGTGTACCCCGGCACGCAGATGGTCGAGCGTATGTTGGCCTGCGTGACCTGCGGATTCAGAGCTCCCGGCGTGATCGCGGGCTTCGGCTCGGCGCTGCTCGCTGGAAACACGACGCCGTAGCGTCCCTGCGCGCCCTCCACGCCGCCGGCGTCGAACGCGCGCTCTCGCGCCTGCGCGGGCTGCGCGGCAAGGGTCGCGAACAGCAGCACGCAGGCCGTGGCGAACCAGGGAGCGGGGATTCGACGGGCCATGGGGGAGGAATTCCGGTTCAAGTTCGGGCTCGGGTGGGACTTCGGGCCTCGCATGCTATCGGCAGGCGCGGCCCGAGGCCTCACCAGCGGCGGGTCTTGATGAAATCGACCAGGGCCCGCAATGCCGGCGGCAGTTGGCGCTGGCCGGGATAGTAGAGAAAGGGGCCGGTGAAACTCGGCCACCAGGGCTCCAGTACCGGTTCGAGCTGCGCGCGCGCGAAATACGGTGCCAGCCAGTCCTCGAACAGGTACACGATGCCCACGCCCGAACAGGCGGCGTCCACGGCGAGGTCGGTGGCGCCCCCGATGCCCACCAGCAGCGGCCCCTGGGGGTCGAGGCGCAAGACCTCGCCATCCCGCGCGAACTCCCAGGCCGGCATGGCGCCGCTGGAGAACCGCCCCCGCAGGCAGGCGTGGCGCATCAGGTCGCGCGGATGCAGGGGCCGGCCCGCGCGCCGCAGGTAGTCGGGCGACGCGGCGGCCGCGAAGCGCTGCCGGGCCGGACCGCTGGGCACCGCCACCATGTCCTGCTCCAGGCGCTCGTCGTAGCGTATGCCGGCGTCGCAGCCTTCGGCCAGGATGTCCACGAAACGGTCCTCGGCGCGGATTTCCAGGCGAATGCGGGGGTAGGCAGCCAGGAACTCGGGCAGGATGCGCGGCAGCACCAGGCGCGAGGCCGCCACGGGAACATTCAGGCGCAGGGTGCCGGCGGCTTGGTCCGCCGAGGCATGGGCCTGTTCCAGCGCGCTGCCGATCTGCTCCAGCGCAGGGGCCAGGCGGCGCAGCAATTGCTGGCCTGCCTCGGTGGGCGCCACGCTGCGCGTGGTGCGATGCAGGAGCCGCACGCCCAGGCGGGCCTCGAGCCGGCGCACGGCCTCGCTGAGACTGGACGCACTGGTTGCGCGCGCCCGCGCGGCGTCACGAAAGCCCCCGGCGCGAGCGACCGCGGCGAAGGCGCTGAGGTCATCGAGCCTGGGCTCGAGTCGGGGATCCATTGTTCGCTTTTCCGTACAGGCGGTGAATCCTAGTACGGCTGATCGAACACCGCCAGGGCTTCCAGCGTTTGTGCATGACCCTGGAGAAAGCCCCCATGAACCCACCGACCGCACATTCTGATCCCGGGCACGGCGCCCAGCGCGCACCTGCGCCACAGGCTCGCGGCCGCCGCGCTGCGCCTGGACGCCGGCAGCCCGCGACGGCTGGACGCCATCGCGGGCCCCGGGAGTACTCAGAAACTGTAGCCCACCGCCAGGGTGTAGATCACCGGGTGGAAGTTGATGTCCGTGCTGGACTGCGAGGTCACGATGCGCGGGCTCACCGGCGCGGGCGAGTAGGAGGTCACCGTCAGGGTGCTCTTGACGTCCGCGATGGCCACCGTGCCCACCACCGACCAGTGCTGGTCGAGGTGGTAGGTCAGGCCCACGTGGGCCGCCGGCCCCCAGGAGTCCGACAGGCTGAGCTCGGTCGGGCCCAGGGCGTTGGTCAGCGGGGTGAGGGCCTTGGTGTTGGCGAAGCGCGTGTAGTTCAGGCCGAGGCCGACGAAGGGGTCCCAGCGCGAGCGCGTGGTCAGCGGGTGCCAGTTGAAGAACACGGTCGGCGACAACACGTCCACGTCGGCGATGCGCGTTCCCGGGGAAATGCCCAGCAGCGCCCAGTTCGCCCCCTTCGCCGCGGTGTGCACGGTGGGCGGCGCGCCCAGCGCCAGCTCGACACTCCAGCGATCGGTGATGTTGTGCACGAAACCCAGGCCCAGCGTGGTGGCGTTGCCGATGTCCAGGTTCAGCCCGGGCGGGGTGTTCAGGCCGTGCAGGTCGCCCAGCGAGGCGTGGTTCTGCAAGTCGGCCACGCCGGCGTAGATGGTGTTCTCGCCGGCCCCTCCGAGGGTATCGGCATGGGCGCAGGCGCCCGCGAAGGCCGCGCCGGCGGCCAGCAGCGAGGCCGCGGCGACACGCAGGCCGCGGGACGAAGCAGGCGCGCCTGCGCGTTCGGACAGTTGGCGGATCATGCGGGGAGTCTCCTGGAAAATGGCACCGGGAAGCCTGCGGCCTGGCTCAGGACACCCAGCCGAAGCTGCGCAGCTCGGCCAGGGTGGCGTTGGCGATCACCTGATAGCCGGCCGGCGTAGGGTGCACGCCATCGGCGAACAGCCAGGTGCCCAGGTTGGAGGCGCTCGCACCATAGGCCGTCGCAGGGGTGTTCACATTGCACAACAACGAGGTGTTGTTCACGGCGGCCAGGTTGCACCACGGCGTGGTGACGTTGGTGAAGCCGAAGCTCGCCGGGCTGGCGATCTCCTGATTGAGCAGCGCGAAGCCGTCGATCATCTTCACCGGCTGGCCCTGCAGGTCGTTGAGCAGGCGCTGGTTGAACACCTGCACCAGGTTGGACAACAGGTAGCAGGCGGTCTGCGGGTTCTGGTTGTTGCAGGTGGTGCCGCCCGTGAGGCTCTGGCCGAAGGGAGTCAGCGAGGAATCGGGCAAGGTGTAGACCACGACGTAGCGCCCGCCGTTGCTCACGATGCTGTGCACCACGGCGGCCAGCTCGTCGGCGGCCACGCCCACGCTGGCCTGGGCCTGCGCGACCGCGGTGGCCTGCGCCACCCCCTGGCCCACGGCGGTCTGCACGGCGCTCAGCGCGGAGAAGATGTCGTTGTTGCCGGCCAGCACGGAAATCAGCTGCGAGCCGTTGAACGAGCCGAACTGCGTGAGGTAGTTCTGCAGCTGCTGGGTGACCGGCAGGGTCAGCGCGCCGGTGCTGTGGCCGATGCCGTCGGGGTTGGCCACCATGGAGCCACCCTGGGCGAAGTCCGTGCAGTCCTGCGGGCTTCCGGCAGGCGCGGTATTGAAGGGGCAGAAGGTCTCGGTGGCGCTGAGGCCGCCGGCGGTCAGGTAGGTCGTCGCGGTGCCCGAGCTGTAGCCGATCAGGTTGGGCGTGAGGCCCAGCCCCAGGCTCTGGGCCAGCACCTGGGTCCAGTTGCCGGTGGCGGCGCCGTTGACCGTGAACTGCCCGCCGGCCGCGTAGGGCAGCCCGGTGAACGACACGGACGTGCCGTACACGCTCAGCGCGGCCACCGTGTAGGCGCCGTCGTCGGAGAGGCTGTCTCCGAACACGACAAAATTCTTGAACCCCCCGCTGGGCGCGGCGCTCGGGGCGGTGCTTGCCGCGTTGACGCTGGCCACCGTGGACAGCGACGGTGCGCTCGGGTTGCCGCCACCGCCGCAACCGGCCATCAGCAGCGCGGCGCCTGCGGCGACCGCGAAGGTAATTCCCCTGTTCATTGACATTTCTCCATGGGAGAAGCAGAAGCACCGGAAAAAAGGAACGACCGTTCGTTCCAATCCTGATTCGGTTGCGACTCTACGCTCGGGGACCTCGTTGCCATAAGTCGGGTTTTCCCGCGTACCGGGACAAACACCTGCCCGGCGATGCTGCAAGCTTTTCAGGCGCAGGGTATCAGCGCGGGGGCGTGGCTTGCCTGGCCCCAGGGTTGATCCCTACATGCGCGCCGGGGTACCCGGCAAGCCTCGCGCGGGCTCTCAGACGCCCTCGACGATCACCACGGTTCTCCGGGCCGAGCGCCTGCTGATGCCCAGGGCCTGCTGGTACCCGGGGGACTCGTAGAAGGCCCGGGCCTTCTCGACCGAGGGGAAGCGCACCACCACCAGACGCGACGGACTCCACAGCTCCGACTCCTTGAGGATCATGTCGCCTCCGCGCACCACGTACTCGCCTCCATGCTGCTCGGCCAGGGGCCTGGCCTTGCGCTTGTACTCCTCGTAGGCCTCGGGGTCGGTGAGCTGGGTGTCGGCGATCAGGTAGGCGGCCATGGCGGTTGTCGTGCTGGGGAAGGGTCGAGGCGGCGCCCTGCGCGCCGCCCCCGCGCCGACTATAGGCGTCTTGCGCCCCTCACAGTCCGGTGAATCCCCGGACCACGCGGAAATACAGGCGATCAGGCAGCAGGCGCAGCAGGCGCAGCCACAGGGTGAAGCGCCGCGGGAAGTGAATGTCGAAACGCCCGCGCGCCCAGCCCTCCAGCATGCGCGAGGCGGCCTGCTCGGGAC
>DAIDHU010000506.1 GCA_027451915.1 Thiomonas sp.
ATTCCAGACGGGATAGACGTTGATATTCCAGTTATAGACCCTGCGGGTATAGCCCATGGGATCCTGCGCGAGGAGGTGGCCCACGTCGCCGCCGGCTCGCGCTGGTTCCGCTGGTGCTGCGCGCGCGACGGGCTGGAACCCGCGGCCACCTTCCGCGGTCTGCTGGAGACGCATCTGCGCGGGGGGACCAGGGGGCCGTTCAACCTCGCTGCTCGGCGTGCCGCGGGATTCACCGAGGATGAAATCGTCCTGCTGGGCGCCTGAGCCCGGTGCCGAGGGAGGTGGTCATGCAGACTTCGCGCTTCGACCGCTGGATCGCCTTCAAGCTGGCAATCAGCGTGCTGGTCGCGTCTATGCTGGCAATGACACTGTGGATGTCGCGTCGCGAGCTGCCCTTTCACCTGCGCATGGAAGCCGGTAGCGGCGTGGTGCAGTCGCGTCCGGGCCTGCCGCTGCCTGCAGGCCTGCGCGCTGGCGACCGCGTAGTGCCGGCGCAGCAGACCATGCGCATGCGCGCGATTCTGCTCAGCGAGAACATCCCGGGCGATGCCGCGCACACCTTGCTGGTGCAACGTGCGGGCGTCCTGCTGCCGGTGAAAGTGCGCAGCACACCGGTGCCGCGGCCGACACGTGATTCCACCGAGGCACTGCTGCAGGCGCTGGCCAACGGGATGATCCTGGCCCTGAGTCTGCTCACCCTGTGGCGCGGGCGCGGCTGGGCCGCATGGGGACTGGCCACCTTTGCACTCAGCGTGCTGTTGGGCGGCGGGCTGGTCGCTCTGCCGGCGCCGCCCTACGCCAACGTCGTCCTGCAGGTGGTCATGCAGTGGCTGAGCGGCCCCATGGCATTCGTCGGCCTGTTTCTCACCGCCCAGGCCCTGGTGGGCTGGCAGCCGGGGTTGCGCCTGCGCTGGGGCTGGCCTTTCGGGCTGATCCTTCTGACGCTCTACGCCCTCGAGCTGGCCGGTACCCTGGCCTTCCTCTTGGCCGGGATCGGCAGTCTGCCGGAAGCGCTGCAGGCCGTGCTGGTAGGCCTTGGCCTGATGGCGCTGGGTGCACCCCTGCTGTTGCTGCTGCGAGGCTACTACGGTGCCACCGCCGAGGCGCGCCTGCGCATCCGCTGGATCCTCTTCGGCACGCTGCTGCTGCTGCCCCTGCTGCTGATCAACATGATGCAGCAGAGCGGCACCTTGCGGCATTCGCCGGCCTGGGTCTGGCTGCGCTGGCTGCATCCGTTGCTGATCATCGGGGTGCTGGGCTTCTACACCTACGCCGTGCTGCGCCAGCGCCTGGTCGAGGTGCGCGTGGTGCTCAACCGCGCGCTGGTGTTCGCGCTGTTGATGGGCCTGGTGGTGGGCTTCTTCGCCCTGATGGAGAGCCTGATCGAGCGCAGCACCGTGGGGGCCGGCGCCGGGCTGGCGCTGGAGATCGGCGTGCCGCTGGCGCTGGGCATCCTGTTCCACCAGCTGCATCGGCGCGTGGAGGCGCTGGTCGATCGCGTGTTCTTCCACCGCGAGCACAGTGCGCGTGCGGCATTGGGCGAT
>DAIDHU010000507.1 GCA_027451915.1 Thiomonas sp.
TGGCGCTGCGCGCGGCGCGCCTCCTCCTCCTGCAGTCCGGCCGCGTCGGCCAGCACCAGGCGCGCGAGCTCGCGCGTGGCGGCGGTGCAGACGATGCGCCCCTTGAAGCCCCGCTTGACCAGCAGGGGAATGCGTCCGCAATGGTCCAGGTGGGCATGGGTGAGCAGGAGCACGTCGACGCCGGAGGCCTCGAAGCCGAACTCGGCGGCGTTCTCCTCGGCCAGCTCGCGCCCGCCCTGGAACAGGCCGCAATCGACCAGCACGCTGGCGGACTCGGTGCGCACCAGGTGGCACGAACCGGTCACCTGCCTGGCCGCGCCGTGGCAGGACAGTCGGATCATGATCGGGTCTCCTTCGCGCATGCGCTCATGTCCCCCAGGGCCTGGGCCAGATCCGCGTCGAGCGGGATGCACTCCACGCCCGGCGGCGGCTCCACGCTGTCGGTGCAGGCTATGCGCGCGGCCCCGGCGGCACGCAGCAGGTCCAGCGCGTCGAGCGCGAACAGCCCGTGGGTGACCACGCAGGCCGCGGGGGCCATGGACCGCCCGCGCAGGGACTCCAGCACCACCGCCAGGGTGCGCCCGGAACTGGCGATGTCGTCCAGCAGCACGGGCGTGCGCCCCGCCCAGGGGCGCAGATCGGGCAGCCGGCTGGACACTTCGAGATCGCCCCGGCGCTGCTTGTCCAGCACCAGCATCGGAGCGCCAACCCGCCGGGCGACCTCGGCCACCCATTGACGGCTCTCGGCGTCGGGGCCGATGAGCAGGGGCTGGGCGATCTCGCCGGCGACCCAGCGCGCGATCGCGGCGGCCGCGTGCACGACGCGGCTGCGCAGGCTGTACACGCGATCCAGGGAATCGATCCGATGCAAATGCGGATCCACCGTGAGCAGCCAGTCGAAATGACCGGACAGCAGGGCGGCGTAGATCCGCGCGGAAACCGCCTGTCCGGGCTCGAAGGCGCGGTCCTGGCGCATGTAGGCCAGGTAAGGCGCGACCAGGCCCACCTGCGCGGCACCGAGCTCGCGCAGCGTGGCCGCCGCCATGAGCAGAGGCAGCGTCAGCGCATCGGGGTCGCGCAGCGTGCACACCACCGCCACCGCCTTGCCCGGGGGCTGCACGCGCACCAGGGATTCACCGTCGGGAAAGCGATGCAGCCACAGCCCGGACCGCCGCAGCCCCAGGCGCGCTGCAAGCGCATCGGCCCGCGCCTCGTTGCCCGGCATCGCATACAGCTCGAGGGTACCGGCGTGGGGGTCGCTCATGTCGGCTCCAGGTGGAACAGGCCGGGGTGGCCGCGCACGAAATCCAGCGCGTAATCCAGTTCACCCTGCGACTCGGCGTGCAGCTCGAACAGGGGCTGACCGCGCTCGACGCGCTCGCCGACATGCACCCCCAGCAGCAGGCCGGCGGTGCGTGCGTGGGGCGCGCCGGCCAGCTTGGCCGCTCGCGCCAGCAGGCGGTTGTCGATGGCCTGCACCCGCCCCGTGCAGGGCGCCGGCACGGGGCGCTGGAATGGCGCCACGCCGGGCTCGCGAAAGGCTCCCTGGGCTTCGCAGATGGCCTGGAACTTGCGCAGCGCGCGCCCGTCGGCCAGCACCTGCGCGGCCAGCTCGCGCGCGGCCCCGGCGGCACCCGCGGGCACCCGTTCGCCCAGCTCGATCACCGCGGCGGCCACGTCCAGCGCGCGCTCTCGCAGGTCCGCGCTGGCCCGCGGATGGTTGCCCAGCACGCGCAGCACGTCGTGCGCCTCCAGCGCGGGACCGATGCCTCGCCCCACAGGCTGCGAGCCGTCGGTGATCATGCCGGCCAGGCGCAGGCCCAGCGCGCTGGCGCTGGCCTGCAAGGCCCGCAGCAAGGACTGCGCCTGCTCGGCGCTGCGCACCTTGGCGCTGGGACCCATGGGGATGTCGATGACCACGTGGGTGGATCCGGCCGCGGCCTTCTTGGACAGCACCGAGGCCACCAGCTGCGCCTCGCTGTCCAGGTCGAGCATGCGCTCCACGCGGATCAGCAGATCGTCGGCGGGGCTCATGTTCATCGCCCCGCCCCATACCATGCAGCCCCCCTCGGCCTCGACCACGCGGCGCATGCGTGGCAGGTCGAGGTCCACGCAGGTCATGGTCTCCAGGGTGTCGGCGGTGCCCGCCGGCGAGGTGATGGCGCGCGAACTGGTCTTGGGCATGATCAGCCCCAGCGCGGTGGCGATGGCCACGACGATGGGGGTGGTGCGGTTTCCCGGCAGCCCGCCGATGCAATGCTTGTCGACCACCAGCGCATGGGGCCAGCTCATGCGCGCTCCGCTATGCACCATCGCACGGGTCAGTCCGGTGACTTCCGAGCGGCTCATGCGGCCGGCCGCGCAGGCCACCAGGAAGGCGGCGATCTCCACGTTGGACAGGCGCCCGGCCACGGTGTCGGCGATGATCGCCTCGAAGGCCCCCTCGGCCAGGCGCTTGCCGAAGATCTTGGCCCGCACGTGGCTCATCGAGTCGCTGGGCCGCGCGAAGCGGAAGCGGAGCCGCTCGTCGGCGCGCGGCTGCAGGCGCAGCCAGGCCGCCTCGGACAGGCCGACCTCGTCGGGGCCGAGCAGTCCGCCGGAGCTGAGGATGTTCAGTGTGGCGACGATGCTGGCGCGCTCGCCCAGCACCTCGATGCGGGCATGCGCCTCGAAGCCCTCGGCACGCACCACCGGGGAGTCCGCGCGCAGAACCACCACGGGTTCGTGGTGGGTGTCCACGCCCAGGCGCCTGGGCAGCAGCGAGAACGACGGAACATCGCCTGGTGCGGAATCGTCCATGGCATGACCTGGAAGTCCTGGGCCTGCCCAGCATAGCGCGCCAGCCCGGACGCCGGCATTGATCCAGATCGCATCGGCGCGGGGCCCGGGCGCGCCCCACCCCGGATCAATCGGGGTCGGCGAACAGCAGCTTGGCCACCGTCTGGTTGTCGATGGGCTCGCCGAACAGCGAGCGCACGAGCAGGTCGCTGCCCAGCAGTTGCGGCGCGAACAGCATGTCGGGCTGCACGCGGCGGATCTTCGCCAGGTGGCGGGCATCGTTGACCCCGGCGATGGTCTTCACCGACGGCGCCAGTTCCTTGACGGCCAGCACGGCGAAGGCGTTCTCGGCGTCGTCGTCGCGCAAGGTGAGCACGGCTCGCGCCTGGGGCACGCCCGCCTGTTCCAGCACCTCGTTGCGGGTGGCGTCGCCGACCATCACGTCGGCGTCCGCCGGGAACGGGGAGGTCTGTCCGGGCGCGATGATCACGGTCACCGGCACGCCGCGCTCCTGCAGCGCGCGCCACGCGGTGTAGGCCAGCGACGAGGCGCCGAGGATCACGTAGTGGTTGTGGCGTTGGTGCTTTTGCATGCGACCCTCCAGGGCGCGTTTGATACTGCCGCCGATCAGCGGCCCGATGACCACCGACAGCG
>DAIDHU010000508.1 GCA_027451915.1 Thiomonas sp.
ATGCGGTGGCTCATGGCCTGCTCGGGCATGAGCCCGACGAAGTCCCCGGTGCTCAGCAGGGACAGCAGCGTGAGCGTGGAGTTGACCACCGCGCCCACCGGCGGCGGCGCCAGGCCATGCTGCTCGAACAGCGCGCGCGCGTAGCCGGTATCGCCCAGCGCATTGGTGTAGATCCAGCGCGCCTCGCGAAGCTCGGCCAGGCCGCGCGCGCGAGCCCAGGGGCTGCCGCGCTCGGCCGCCACCACCATCTCGGTGTCCAGCAGCGGCTCGCTGAGGAATTCGCCGTTGGCCAGGCCCTGCGGAATGCCCCCGACCACGATGTCCAGCGCGCCGGTGCGCAGTTGCTGCAACTGGGCGACATGCATTTCCTCGTGCACGCGCAGCTTGATGCCCGGGAACTCCCGGCAGAAACTGCGCAGGGCCTCGGGCAGGAGCAACATGATGGCCAGCGGCACGGCCCCCACGTTGAGCTCGCCCTGCATCTGTCCGCCCATCTGGTGGATACGCTGGGTCGCGTCGATGAGTTCCTTCGACACCCTGCGCGCGTGCTCGTGCAGCACGCGGCCCTGGGCCGTGGGCGCCACCCCCTGGTGGGTGCGCACCAGCAGGGGCGCGCCGAGCTCGAGCTCGAGCTCGCGCAGCATCTTGCTCAGCGCCGGCTGCGACAGGCCGAGCTGGCGCGCGGCACTGCGCACGCTGCCGAGCTCGACCGCCAACACCAGGGCCTGCAATGCAGCCAGTTTCATCGTGGGGACCGCCGTCCGGCGGCAAGCGCGCCGGCTGCGCTGAATGCTACCTGCTCGGCCTGCCGTCCTGTCCCGGACATCGAGGCCATGTCGCCGGGCCGGGTCACGCCGCCTGCGCGGCCCTCGCCGGCCGCCCGCGGGCATGCGAAGCCCATGACCGTGCTTGCCGGGGCGGGACCTAGGCGCGGGACAGGCACAATCGAGCCATCACGACGCACGCAAGGGCTTTCACCATGGGTTCCCACCAGCTGACCATGACGGTGTTGATGACGCCGGGCATGGCCAACTTCTCCGGCAAGGTGCACGGCGGCGCGGTGCTCAAGCTGCTGGACGAGGTGGCCTACGCCTGCGCGGCGCAGTACAGCGGGCGCTACGTGGTCACGCTGAGCGTGGACCAGGTGACCTTCCTGCAGCCCATCCAGGTGGGCGAGCTGCTGAGTTTCCTGGCCAGCGTGAACTACACCGGAAGCTCCTCGATGGAAGTGGGCATCAAGGTGGTGGCGCAGGATATCCGCACCCAGACCCAGCGCCATGTGAACAGCTGCTTTTTCACCATGGTCGCGGTGGGGGACGACGGACGCCCGGTGGCCGTGCCGCCGCTGCATCCCTCCACGCCCGACGAGCTGCGCCGCTTCGAGGCGGCCAAGCTGCGCAAGGAACTGCGGCGCGAACTCGCCGCGCGCTTTCGCCAGGCCGCGCGCAAGGGCTGAGCAGATTCAGCCGGGCCTGGCGCGGGCGGCCGCAAGCCGCAAGGCGCCCAGCAGCAGCATCGCGAGCCCGAAGCCGCCCAGCGAAACCAGCGCCAACCGGCCGAACAGGTGCAGGTACAGAGGCAGGGTCTGCTGGGCGCTCAGCTGGGCGCCCAGCGGCACCTGCGCGAGATTCGCGACCAGGCCGCCGAGGTACATGGACAGGCCGCTGACCGCGAAGAACACCCCCATCAGCAAGCCGGACAGGCGCTCGGGCACATGGCGCGCGATCACCGCCAGCCCGAGGCCGCTGAGCAGCAGCTCGCCGAGGGAGATCAGGCCGTAGCCGGCCACGACGAACCACGCCGGAACCCGCCCGTCCACCGCCGCCAGGCCGCTGGCCGCGAACACCGCGAAGCCGGCCGCCACGGCCACGAAGCCCAGCGCGAACTTGGCTTCCAGGGACAGGTCGCCGGGGCCCCGCGCCATGCGCGTGTACAGCCAGGCCAGGCCCGGGCTGAGCACCATGATCCACATGGGGTTGAGGGCCTGGAACTGCGCCGGCAGCACATGCAGCGCGAGCCCGCCGGCCATGCGCAGCTCGGTGTCGACATTGCGAAGCGCGAACAGGGTCAGCGACGTGGACATCTGCTGGTAGAACACGAAATACAGGCCCACTTCCAGCACCAGGACACCGGCCGTGAACAGGCCCGGGCGCTCGTGCGCGTGGGCCCGGCGCAGCACCACCATGTAGGCCACGAGCACGGCGACGCCCAGGGCCGCCACGCCGAGGTCGGCCAGCTCGACATGGGCCAGCACGAAGGCACCCAGGGCCGCGGCCAGCGCCACGCCGGCCAGCAAGGCCGCTGCCCGTCGGGTTCCGACGGGCCTCGCATCGGCGGGGCTGCCCACCCAGTGCAGCGCATCGCGCATCCAGCGGTAATTGGCCAGGCCCAGCAGCAGGCCGGCGCAGCTCACCGCGAAGGCGGCGTGCCAGCCCCAGATCTCGCGCACCCAGGGCGTGGCGAGCATGGACACCGTGGAGCCGATGTTCACGGCCATGTAGTACATGGTGAAGGCGCTGTCGATGCGCGCCGGCTCGCTTTCGTAGATGCGCCGCACCAGGTTGGCCGCATTGGGCTTGAACAGGCCGTTGCCCACGGCGATCAGCGCCAGCGAGGCGAACAGAAGTTCGAGCCGGCGCAGCGGCAGCGCCAGCAGGCCGTAGCCGGCCGCCAGAACCATGGCCCCCGCCAGCATGGAGCGCCGCGTGCCCAGCCAGCGATCCCCGGCCCAGCCGCCCAGCACCGGCAGCGCATACTCCAGCGCGCTCAGCGCTCCCCAGCTCAGGTTGGCGCGCTCATCCGCATAGCCCAGGCCCTGCACCATGTACAGCACCATCAGCGCGGCCATGCCGTAGAAGCCGAAGCGCTCCCACAACTCGATCATGAACACCGTGGCGAAGGCACGGCGCTGCTCGGCGGGCTGCGCGCGGGGGGAGATGCCGGAGGTCTGCGGATTCATGAGCATGGCGCGCCGGGCGCGGGCCGCGCGTTGGTTCCATGCTGCCTTGGACCTCCCGGCGCCGGCGAAGTTCCCCGCCTGCCCCCGAAAACCCTCAGGCCTGATACAGCTTGATCAGCGCCTGCGTGCCGTCGCGCCCCAGCCCGCGCTCGGCCATGCGCTGGTACAGGCCGCGCGCCAGCGCCAGGCCGGGGAGCTCCAGGCCCATCTGCTCGGCCTCGCCCAGCGCGATGCCCAGGTCCTTGAGAAAGTGCTCGATGAAAAATCCCGGCGCGAAGTCGCCGGCGATGATGCGCGGGCCCAGCACGTTGAGCTGGAAGCCCGAGGCCGCGCCGCCGCCGATGGCCTGCAGCACGGTCTGCGGGTCGAGTCCGGCGTGGCGAGCGTAGACCAGGCCCTCGGTGACGCCGACGATGGTCGAGGCGATGACGATCTGGTTGCACATCTTGGTGTGCTGCCCGGTGCCAGCGCCGCCGAGCAGCACGATGTTCTTGCCCATCAGCGACAGCACCGGCAGCGCGCGCTCGAAATCCGCCTGCTCGCCGCCGGCCATGATGGACAGGCGGGCCTCGCGCGCGCCCACGTCGCCCCCGGAAACCGGCGCGTCCAGCGCGCCGCATCCGCGCGTGCGCGCGGCTTGCGCGATGCGCCGGGCCAGCGAGGGGCTGGAGGTGGTCATGTCCACCAGCAGCGCGCCCGCCGCCGCGCGCTCGACAATGCCCCCCTGGCCCAGGTAGACCTGCTCCACGTCGGCCGGGTAGCCGACCATGGTGATCACCACTTCCGATGCGGCGGCCACCTCGCCGGGGCTGTCGCACCAGCGGGCCCCTCGGGCCAGCAGCTCGTCGGCCTTGTCGCGCGAGCGGTTGTACACGCGCAGCTCGTGGCCGGCGGCCAGCAGGTGGCCGGCCATGCTGCGCCCCATGATGCCCAGGCCGATGAAGCCGATGCGAAGGGGCTGTGCCTTGGTGTTCATTTGCGGATCTCCCTCTGATTCAAAGCGGATCGCCCAGATGGCGCGCGTGATGCTCGAAATGCTCGCCCAGGAAACTGGCGACGAAGTAGTAGCTGTGGTCGTAGCCTTCGCGCAGGCGCAGCTCCAGCGGATGCGCCGCGGCCTCGCAGGCCTGGCGCAGCAGCTGCGGGCGCAGCTGTTCGTCCAGGAAGGGGTCGTCGGCGCCCTGGTCCACCAGCAGGGGCAGGCGCTGCCGGGCCCCGGCCAGCAGGGCCACGGCATCCCAGGCCTGCCAGCCGCGAGGGTCCGCGCCCAGGTAGGCCGCGAAGGCCTTGCGTCCCCAGGGCACCTGCGAGGGCGCCACGATGGGGGCGAAGGCCGAGACGCTGCGGTAGCGCCCGGGGTTGCGCAGCGCCGTCACCAGCGCCCCGTGCCCGCCCATCGAATGGCCGCTGATGCCTCGCGCGTCGCCGGCCGGGAAATGCGCCTGCACCCAGGCCGGCAGCTCCTCGGCCACGTAGGTCTGCATGCGGTAGTGCGCGGACCAGGGCGCCTGGGTGGCATCCACGTAGAAGCCGGCGCCCTGCCCGAGGTCGTAGGCGGGATCGTCGGCCACGCCCAGGCTGCCCCGCGGGTCGCGCGGACTGGTGTCGGGGGCCACCACGATCAGGCCGTGGCGCGCCGCGTGCTGCTGCGCGCCCGCCTTGGTGAGGAAGTTCTGCTCGGTGCAGCTCAGGCCTGACAGCCAGTACAGCACGCCGCAGCGCCGGCCCTGCAGCGCGGCCGGCGGCAGGTACACGCCGACGTTCATGTCGCAGCCCAGGCTGGCCGCTGCATGGCGCCACACTTCCTGCCGGCCGCCGAAGCATGCGTGGTGTTCGATGCGCTCCACGACCGGGCTCAGAAGTGGATCACGCTGCGGATGGACTTGCCTTCGTGCATGAGATCGAAGGCCTCGTTGATGCGCTCCAGCCCCATGGTGTGGGTGACGAAGGGCGCCAGCTTGATGGTGCCGCGCATCGCGTCCTCCACCATGCCGGGCAGCTGGCTGCGGCCCTTGACCCCGCCGAAGGCGGTGCCCTTCCAGGTGCGACCGGTGACCAGCTGGAAGGGCCGGGTGGAGATCTCCTGCCCCGCGCCGGCGACTCCGATGATGATCGACTGGCCCCAGCCGCGGTGCGCGCATTCCAGCGCGGCGCGCATGACCTGCACATTGCCGATGCATTCGAAGGAGTGGTCCACGCCCCAGCCGGTCATGTCGACCACCACCTGCTGGATGGGCTTGTCGTGGTCCCTGGGGTTGACGCAGTCGGTGGCGCCGAACAGGCGGGCCAGCTCGAACTTGTCCGGGTTGGTGTCGATGGCGATGATGCGCCCGGCCTTGGCCAGCTGCGCCCCGTGCACCACGGCCAGCCCGATGCCCCCGAGGCCGAACACGGCCACCGTGTCGCCGGGCTGCACCTTGGCGGTGTTGGACACCGCGCCCAGCCCGGTGGTCACGCCGCAGCCCAGCAGGCAGGTCTGCTCGGGATCGGCCCGCGCGTCCACCTTGGCCAGCGAGACCTCGGCCACCACCGTGTACTCGCTGAAGGTGGAGCAGCCCATGTAGTGGTGGACCGGCCGCCCATCGTAGGAAAAGCGCGTGGTGCCGTCGGGCATCAGGCCCTTGCCCTGGGTGGCGCGCACGGCCACGCACAGATTGGTCTTGCCGGACTTGCAGAACAGGCACTCGCCGCATTCGGCGGTGTACAAGGGGATCACGCGGTCACCCGGACGCACGCTGGTGACGCCCTCGCCCACCTCCACCACGACGCCCGAGCCCTCGTGGCCGAGCACGGCCGGGAACACCCCCTCGGGGTCGCTGCCCGACAGCGTGAAGGCGTCGGTGTGGCACACCCCCGTGTGGGTGATGCGCACCAGCACCTCGCCCTTGCGCGGCGGCGCCACGTCGATCTCGACGATCTCGAGGGGTTTGCCGGGGGCGAAGGCGACGGCGGCGCGGGATTTCATGGCCGGGGGTTCCTGGATGAGCGGATCGGGCGACCGATCCGTCAAGGAAGGGTCGGGGAAGAGGACAGGCAAGGGGTCGGGGAAGTTTAGCCGCCCTGGCCCGCGCCGGCTTCACGGCGCATCGGCCGCAAGGCGCGACGCGAGCCCTCGAGCAGATGCTCCAGGCGTTCCAGGCGGTGGCGATGCGCGGTGGTGATGGCGTAGAAATGCTCCTGCAACTGCTCCGAGCGCCCCACCTTCACCAGGATTCCGCTGCGGATCTCGTCCTGCACCACCACCTCGGGCAGCACCGTCAGCCAGCCGCTGTCGCGGGCGATCAGGCGCAGCATCGGCATGTCGTCCACCTCGGCGCGGAAGCGCGGCCGCACGTCGGCCGCGATGCACAGCGCGTCGAACTGCCCGCGCAGGGCATGCCGCGGGCCGGGAACCGCCAGGTCGCGGCCGTGCATGTCCTCCGGTACGCGCAGG
>DAIDHU010000509.1 GCA_027451915.1 Thiomonas sp.
ATGTACCCGCACTACCGCGGCGGCGAGGCCGAGACGCGCCGCGCCGCGCCCGCGGTCGTGATGCCCACCGTGCTGTCCGCCGGCGGCGCGCCGACCGGCCCCGTGCTGCAGGCGCGCCTGGCCTGACGCGCAGTTCCCACCCGACATCTCCAGGCAGGGGGCACCGGTGCTCCCTGCCTTGCCGCCGCAGGGGTTCGCGGCGTTTTTTCATGAAAGCCGATGAAATACTTCGAAACCAAGAAGGCACGCATCGAGATCATTCCCATGATCGACATCATGTTCTTCCTGCTGGTGTTTTTCATCATGGTCACGCTGCGCATGATTCCGGCCGACGGAATCAGCTCGCGCCTGCCCACGAGTTCCACGTCCACCGCGCTGCCGCCGCCCCAGGTGACGATCGTCGTCGACCGCCAGGCGCAAATCCACCTGGGTGGTCTGGTGCTCAGCGAACAGCAACTGACCCAGGTGCTGAAGAACAAGCCGGACCCCGCTCACCTTCAGGTGATCCTCGCCGGTGACCGCCGGACTTCGCTGCAGATGCTCATGAAGGTCATGGATGCCTGCCGCGCGGCGGGCGTCACGCGCATCGGCCTGGCCGCGCAGCAGGGAGCAGGCTCGTGAGCGTTGCCGCGACCAGCGCCCGGGGTGGCTGGCACGAACCGGACTCCGGACGCCGCTGGCTGGTGTCGACCGCGCTCGCGCTGGGCATCGAGGCCCTCGCGCTGGGCGCGCTGGCCTGGTTCCTCAGTCGCCCCCCGGCGCCGCCACCCCCGCCCGCTCCGGTGGAGATCACGCTGGCCCAGCCCAAGCCCTTGCCCAAGGTGGTGCCGCCGAAGCCGCAGCCCAAGCCACAGCCCAAGCCCAAGCCGGTGCCCCGGCATATCCCCAAGCCGCGCCCGCACCCGGTGGTGCATCCGAAGCCGCTGCCGCCCCCGCCGCTGCCTCGCATCCAGCCGCCTCCGGCACCGGTGGCGGCCGCGCGACCGGCGATGCCGGTGACGCCGCCACCCCCTGCCCCGCCGCCGCAGCCGAAGGCGCCGAAGCCGGACTCCGCGGCGGTCAAGGCGAGCTTCGAGTCTCTGCTTCGCGAAGCCATCCAGGATGCGGTGCAATACCCGGAAGCGGCGCGCCTGATGCATCTCGAGGGCCGCGTGCTGGTGAGTTTCCATTACCTCGACGGCCAGGTCAGCCAGCTGCGAGTCGTCACGTCCAGCGGGATGCCCCCGTTGGACCAGGCGGCGCTTCGCGCGGTCCGCGCCGCGCCGTACCCGGAGACGCCCGCGGCGCTGGCGGGGCATCCCATGGACTTCACCATCTGGGTTCGCTTCAAGCTTTCCGACAACTGATGAAAAGACTCGTTCTCGCCTTGCTGCTGGGCGCCGGCCTGGCGCGCGCGGCCGTCGCCCACACCCTCACCGTCTACGCGGCCTTCGGCTACGACCGCGCCGTGGCGCAGGCCTTCACGCGCAGCACCGGGATAGCCGTCGACCTGGTGCACCTGAGCACCGGCCCGTTGCAGGCACGCGTGCAGGCCGAAGGAGCACGCCCGCAATGGGATATCGTGTGGTTCGACGGCGACCTCGCGATGCGCGAACTGGCGCTGCAGCACCGCCTGGCCTGCGGCTGGCTGCCGAACCTGTCCTACACGCCGACGGGGCAGTCGCTGCTGCCTGCCGATCGTTGCTACCTGCCGGTCGGACTGACCTACGCCGGCACGCTGCTGGTGGACACGGCACGCATGCCCGAGCTGCCGCAGTCATGGGCCGCGTTGACCCAGGCGGCGTGGCGCGGCAAGGTGGGAATGAACAACCCGGCGATCTCCGGCCCGACCTTTCCGTTCGTCGCCGGCATGCTCGAGCACGACGGCATGGCGCGGGGCAAGGCCTATTTCGAACACCTGAAGGCCAACGGCCTGAAGGTGTATCCGACCAACAGCGTGACCTTGCGCGCGCTGCAGTACGGGCAGATCGACGCCGCCGTGGTGCAGAGCTCGGCCGCGCTGGGATTCGCCAGCAGCCGGCCCGGCTTTCGCATCGTGGCCGCTCCCCCCCAGACTGCCCTGCCGTCGGACATCGCGATCGGCACCCGAGCCCATGGCCAGACCCTGCAACAGGCTCGGCGCTTTGTCGAATTCGTCCTGTCCCCCGCCGGGCAGAAGGCGATGCAGCAGGCTGACCCCGGCGCGGACTCCAATTACCAGCCGCTGCTGCGCGGCATCGCACCGCGCCCCGCGGTGGCGCGCCTGCCGGTGCGACAGCCGCTGATGCTCGACCCTGTCGTGTGGGGTCCGCGCGAAGCGGCGATCGACGCATGGTTCAACGCGCGCGTGCTGCATTGAGCTCGGTCGCGTTGGTACCTTCGGCGAGCGCTGGCGCGCTGCCTCGCCGCTTCGGCAGGCTGGCGCTGCGCGCGGCTGCCAGGCTCGGCCCGGCCGGCCTGCTGCTGGCCGCGCTGGCCCTGTGGGGCTGGCCGCTGGGCGGCTTCCTGCTGCAGGCCTTCGTGCCCGGACTGGTGCACGGCGACCTGCATCTGCGCCTGGGCGCGTGGGCACAGGCCTGGAGCGGTGGAGCAGCGCAGGCCTTGCGCAATACCTGGCTGGCGGCAAGCCTGGCCAGCGCATTGGCGCTGCCGGCCGGAGCATGGCTGGCGTGGCTGCGCGAGCGCACGCTGCTGCGCTGGCGTGGCTGGATCGAGGCCGGGATCTGGCTGCTGCTGGTGATGCCGGGATATTTCGTGGCTTCGGGATGGATGCTGCTGGCCGCGCCGGTGGGTCCGCTGGCGCGCTGCCCGCTGGCGTTGGGCGCTGCGCAATGGCTGCTGGGCCCGGCGGGAATCGTCGTCAGCCTGGCGTTCAAGGCCTTGCCTTATACCTTCCTGGCGCTGCAGCTCAGCCTGCGCGCGGGCTCGGCGGGCCC
>DAIDHU010000510.1 GCA_027451915.1 Thiomonas sp.
CAGCGACGACGCGATGGCGCGCAAGTTCGGACGCAGCCTGCGCAGCGGCGCGCTGAACTACGGCTTCGACGTGGATTTCCAGATCGAAAGCTACCTGCGCTACCAGGGCGAGAAGTTCAGCGGCTACTTCGACGCCAACACCTACCTGCTGCTCACGCGCGCGCTGGACTATTTCGACCCCGCCGGCGAGCACGACGGCAACCTCGCGGCCGCGCTGGCCCCGGCTCGCGCCCGCTTCCTGCTCACCAGCTTCACCACCGACTGGCGCTTCTCGCCCGAGCGCTCGCGCGAGATCGTGCGCGCGCTGCTGGCCAACCGGCGCGAGGTCAGCTACGCGGAAATCGACTCTCCCCACGGGCACGACGCCTTCCTCATGGACGAGCCGCACTACCACGACGTGGTGCGCGCCTACTTCGGGCGCATCGCCGAGCAGCTCGGGCTGGCGCAGGAGCCGCAGGCATGAACCCGCGTTTCGACATCATCGCGGCGCGCGTGCCGCAGGGCAGCCGGGTGCTCGACCTGGGCTGCGGCAACGGTGCGCTGCTGGCGCATCTGCGCGAGCAGCGCGGCTGCTCGGTACAGGGCGTGGAGATCGATCCCGACAAGGTGGTGGGCTGCGCCCGGCGCGGCGTCGACGTGCTGCAGCTCGATCTCGAGCAGGGCCTGGCCATGTTCGCCGACGACAGCTTCGACGTGGTGCTGATGATCGACTCGCTGCCCAATGTGCGCAACACCGAACGCGCGCTGCGCGAGGCCTCGCGCGTGGGGCGCCAGGGCATCGCCACCTTCGCCAATTTCGCGCACTGGCGCATCCGGCTGCGCGTGGCCTCGGGCCGCCTGCCGGTGACCGAGGAGCTGCCCTACGAGTGGTACGACACGCCGAACCTGCGCGTGACCACCTACGCCGACTTCTCCGTGCTGGCGGCCAAGTGCGGCCTGCGCGTGCGCCAGGCCCTGGGCATCCAGGCCGGGCGCGAGGTGCACACCCTTCCCAACCTGCTCGCCTCGGAGGCGATGTTCGTGTTCAGCGCCGGCTGAGCGCCCGCGCGCATCAGCCGGTCCTGCGCACCAGGCGCATGAACTCCTGGCGCGTGCTCGGGTCGCTGCGGAAGCTGCCCAGCAGGGTGCTGGTGACCATGCTCACGCCGCGCTTGTGCACCCCGCGCGTGGTCATGCATTCGTGCGAGGCCTCGACGATCACGCCCACGCCGTGGGGCTGCAGGGTGTCCTGGATGCACTGCGCGATCTGCGCGGTGAGTTTTTCCTGAACCTGCAGGCGCTTGGCGTAGGCGTCGACCACGCGCGCCAGCTTGCTGATGCCCACCACGCGGTTGCGGGGCAGGTAGCCCACGTGCACGCGCCCGATGATGGGCGCCATGTGGTGCTCGCAGTGGCTCTCGAAATCGATGTCGCGCAGCACGATGATCTCGTCGTAGCCGGCGACCTCCTCGAAGGTGCGCGCGAGGTAGGCGGTGGGGTCCTGGGTGTAGCCGGCGCACCATTCGCGCCAGGCGCGCGCCACGCGCCGGGGCGTGTCGCGCAGGCCATCGCGCGCGGGATCGTCGCCGGCCCAGCGCAGCAAGGTGCGGATGGCCTGCTCGGCCTGCTGCTCGGTGACCTGCTCGGAAGCTTGCTCGGGACTCGACATGGAACTGGGCTCGGGCGTTGTTGCAAGGAGTAACGCGGGCCGCGAGCCCGCCGGGCCTTGCAGTGTAGGACGCCATGCGCGGGTGCGCAGGCATGGGCCGCCGGGGCGCGCCGGTGCGGCGCGCCCGCCCCCGGGCTCGGCCTCAGGTGGCCGGGCGGGTTCCGGCCGCGTCGCGCAGCGCGCTCGCGATGCGACGGCCGATGCGCACAAAGGCCAGCACCTGCTGCGCCCACAGGCCCTGGCCGTAGTTCTCGCCGAGGCCCGCGGGCGAAGGCAGCTGTGCGCGCACACCCGTGGGCTCGGTCGGGGTGCTGAAATCGGCCGAGCCGAACAGCATGTCCCACCAGGGAAAGAGCACGCCGAAATTGCAGCCGTACAGCTTTGCGCGGTTGCCGTGGCCGAGTTCGTGGCCATAGCC
>DAIDHU010000511.1 GCA_027451915.1 Thiomonas sp.
CCGACTTTCCCCTGCACCTGACCGTGGGCAATGCCGCGGGGACCCGCGTCAGCCTTGCCGGCAAGCCGGTGGCGATGCAGGCCGGCGGCGACAACGTGGCGCGCTTCGCAGTGCCGGGCGCGGCACCCTGAAGGTTCGGTCATGAACGACATGCTGGGCGTCGCCGCGGGCGACGCGGACATCGACGACGCCATGCCGCGTCGCCATCCGACGCGCCAGGCCGTGATGGCCTGGGGCTCGCGCAGGGTCACGGTGGGTGGCGATGCGCCGGTGCGCGTGCAGTCGATGACCAATACCGACACCGCCGACGTGGTCGGCACGGCCATCCAGGTCAAGGAACTGGCGCAGGCAGGCTCCGAGCTCGTGCGCCTGACCGTGAATACCGACGAAGCCGCCGCCGCTGTGCCGCGTATCCGCGAGCAGCTCGACCGCATGGGGGTCGAGGTGCCCCTGGTGGGCGACTTCCACTACAACGGGCACCTGTTGCTCACGCGCCATCCCGATTGCGCGCAGGCCCTGTCCAAGTACCGCATCAACCCCGGCAACGTGGGCAAGGGCGACAAGAAGGACCGGCAGTTCGCGCAGATGATCGAGGTCGCCGCGCGCTGGGAACGCCCGGTGCGCATCGGCGTGAACTGGGGCAGCCTGGACCAGGAGCTGCTGGCTTCCTTGATGGACGCGAACGCCGCGCTCCCGCGTCCCCGCGACGCGCGCCAGGTCATGTACGAAGCCCTGATCCGCTCGGCGCTGGAGTCCGCGCAACGCGCCGAGGAGCTCGGCCTGCCCGGGCACCAGATCCTGTTGTCGTGCAAGGTCTCGGCCGTGCGCGATCTGGTGGCCGTATACCGCGAGCTGGCCCGGCGCTGCGACTACGCGCTGCATCTGGGCCTGACCGAGGCCGGCATGGGCACGCGCGGTACCGTGGCCTCGGCGGCGGCGCTGTCCATCCTGCTGCAGGAGGGAATCGGCGACACCATCCGCGTATCGCTGACCCCGCAGCCGGGGGAGGCGCGTACCCAGGAAGTGGTGGTCGCGCTGGAAATCCTGCAGGCCCTTGGCCTGCGTACCTTCACGCCCAGCGTCACCGCCTGCCCAGGCTGCGGGCGCACGACCAGCAGCGTGTTCCAGGAACTGGCGCGCGACATCGATGCGCACCTGCGCGAGCGCATGCCCAGCTGGCGCCGTGAATTCCCCGGCGTGGAGACCCTGCGCGTGGCGGTGATGGGCTGCATCGTCAACGGCCCCGGCGAGAGCCGCCATGCCGACATCGGCATCAGCCTGCCCGGCACCGGCGAACAGCCGGCCGCGCCGGTGTACGTCGACGGGGAAAAGCGCCACACGCTGCGCGGCGAGGACATCGCCGTGCAGTTCATCACCCTGGTCGACGAGTACATACGCCGGCGCTGGGGTCAGCGCGTCGAGGCGCAACCCTGAAGCTCCAGGCCCGCGGTACCCGCGCGGCCGTCCGGCAGGGCGCGCGCGCGTCGGCTATCCGATCCGAATTCCGATCCGCATCCCGATTTTCCACATGACTTCCAAGCTCAGCGCCGTCAAGGGCATGAACGACATCCTTCCGCCCGAATCGGCGCGCTGGGAGTGGTTCGAGTCGCAGGTGCGCGAACTCATGCGCGCCTATGGCTATCGCAACGTGCGCACCCCCATTGTCGAGCCCACGCCCCTGTTCGTGCGCGGAATCGGCGAGGTCACCGACATCGTCGAGAAGGAGATGTACAGCTTCACCGACTCGCTCAACGGCGAGCCGCTGACCCTGCGCCCGGAGAACACGGCCGCCATCGTCCGGGCCGCGGTCGAGCACAACCTGCTGTACGACGGGGGCAAGCGCTTGTGGTACACCGGTCCCATGTTTCGCCACGAGCGCCCGCAGCGCGGACGCTACCGCCAGTTTCACCAGGTCGGGGCGGAGGCGCTGGGCTTCGCTGGGCCCGATGTCGACGCCGAGTTGATTCTCATGGCCCGGCGCCTGTGGACCATGCTGGGGCTGCGGGGCTTGCGCCTGGAGATCAACTGCCTGGGGCAGGCGCCCGACCGGGCGAGCCATCGTGCGAAGCTCATCGCCTATTTCGAGGCGCACGCGCAACAGCTCGACGAGGACGCGCGCCGGCGCCTGCACAGCAACCCCCTGCGGATCCTGGATACGAAGAATCCGGCGATGCAGGAACTGGTGCAGGGCGCGCCGCGCCTGCTGGACGAACTCGGCGAGGAATCCCGCGCCCATTTCGAGGGCCTGCAGCAGCTGCTGCGCGCGTCCGGCCAGGAATTCAGCGTCAACGCGCGCCTGGTGCGCGGGCTGGACTACTACAACCTCAGTGTGTTCGAGTGGGTCAGTGACCAGCTGGGGGCGCAGGGCACGGTGTGCGCCGGGGGGCGCTACGACGGGCTGATCGAGCAGATCGGCGGCAAGCCGGCGCCGGCCTGCGGCTGGGCCCTGGGCATCGAGCGCGTGCTCGATCTGCTGGCGCAGGCCGAGCGCCAGCCGCAGGCCCCGGTGCCCGACGCCTACGTGGTGCTGGCGCACGCGCCGGCGCTGCCGCGCGCGCTGCAGGTGGCCGAGGAACTGCGCGCGGCCGGCCTCGCCGTGCTCATGCACGCGGGAGGCGGCAGCCTGAAGTCCCAGATGAAAAAAGCCGATGCAAGCGGCGCGCGCCACGCCTTGATCTTCGGCGAGAACGAGTGGCTGGCCGGCGAGGTCGGGGTGAAGTCGCTGCGCGCCGGCGGGGAGCAGCAACAACGCAGCGTGCCGCTGCAGCCGCACTCGCTGCTGATCGACTGCCTGAGCGGTGCCTGACAGGCCGCCAAGGCCTCGAGCGCCAACTAGAATGCCCTCTCGCCAACCCGTGCCGAGTCCATGAGCTACAACCTCGAAGAACAGGATCAGATCGAACAGCTGCGAGCCTTCTGGCAGCAGTGGGGCACCGCCATCTCGGGGCTGCTGCTGGCCGCGGCGCTGGCCTGGGCCGGATGGAGCGGTTGGCATTGGTGGACCAGCCGGCGCGCGGCGCAGGCCTCGAGCCTGTACACGCAGCTCTCCCAGCGCATCGCCGCCAGCGACCTGAACGACGCCGCGCCGATCTTCGGCAAGCTGCGCCAGGATTTCGGCTCCACCGTGTACGCGCAAATGGGCGCGCTGGAGCTGGCTCGCGCCTACGACCAGGCCGGCAGGCAGGCGCAGGCACTGCCGGTGCTGGAGTGGGCCGGCAACCATGGGCCGGTGGCGGCGCAGCGCGCGGCGGCCCTGCTGAACCTGGCGGCGCTGCAGATCGACGCGCGCCAGTACGAGGCGGCGCTGCACACCCTGCAGACGCCCCCGGTGCCGGCCTTCGATGCCTTGTTCCTGACCCGGCGTGGCGATGTCTACGCGGCCCAGGGCGAACGCGAGCAGGCGCGCAAGGCCTACGAACAGGCGCTGGCCGAGCTGTCGCCCGACGCGGCGCTGCGCCAGTTGCTGCAAATCAAGATCGAGAGCGTCGGGGGAGCCCAATGATGCGCGGACCGTGGATGGCGCGCCTCGCGCGCGTGCTGGGTGCGGGACTGGCCCTGGGCCTGGCGGGTCTCCTGGGAGCCTGTTCGTCGACGCCCAAGCAGCCGGATCCGACCCCGCTGGGGCCGGTGCCTCCGATCCTGCACGTGGACACGGTCTGGCACGACAGCGTCGGGCCCGTGCCGTCGACCTTTCACGCCGCGGTGGCGGCCGGGCGCGTGGTGGTGGCCTCGTCCAATGGAGACGTGCTGTGCCTGAGCGCCTCGGGCGGGCGCGCGTTGTGGCACAGCCATGTCGACGGCGGCATCAGCGCCGGCGTGGGCAGCGACGGCAGTTTCAGCGCCGTGGTGAACACCCGCAACCAGGTCGTCTCGCTGGGCCCGCAGGGCCAGATCCTGTGGCGTTACCAGCTGCCCAGCAGCGTGATCACCGCGCCGGCCGTGTTCGGGGGCATCATCGTCGTGCAGGCGGCCGACCAGCGTCTGTGGGCTTTCGACGCCGCCACGGGCGCCAAGCGCTGGGACGATGCGTTCAGCGCACCCGCGCTGCTGCTGCAGCGGGGCTCGGGCGTGGCCCTGGCCGATGGCGACATCGTGTTCGGCGACGCGCGCGGTCGCCTGCGTGCCGTGCGCCTGGCCGACGGCACCGAGCTCTGGGATGCGCAGATCGGTCGCCCCCACGGTGTCACCGAAGTGGAGCGCCTGGTCAGCATCACCGGCACCCCCTCGCTGGCGCAGGGCCTGGCCTGCTCGAGGGCCTACCAGTCCGACCTGGGGTGCGTGGACATGACCAGCGGGCACCTGCTGTGGTCGGCGCGCGCGGACGGCTACAGTTCGGTGAGCCAGAACGGCCAGGAGCTGGTGGCCACGCAGGCTGACGGGGTCGTGCAGGCCTATTCCGCGACCGATGGCAAGGCTCTGTGGCACAACGACCAGCTCAAATACCGCAAACTGGGCGCGCCGCTCCTGCTGGGGCACACGGTGGCCGTGGGGGACCTGCAGGGCTACGTGTCCTTCCTCGACGCCAAGGACGGCCAGATCATCGGTCGAGCTTCCACCGATGGCTCGGCCATCGATTCTCCGATGCTCCTGGCCGGCGATACCCTGGTCGTGGTGACCAGCAAGGGCGGCATCTACGGTTTCCTGCCGCGCTGAGCCGCGGCCCGAGACCCCTTCGCCGGACATGACCTGATGGTTCCCGTGCTCGCCCTGGTCGGCCGCCCCAACGTGGGCAAGTCGACCCTGTTCAATCGCATCACCCGATCGCGCGACGCCATCGTCGCCGACATTCCGGGCCTGACCCGCGACCGCCACTACGGTCGCGCGAAGTGGCGCGACCAGGCCTTGCTGGTGGTCGACACCGGGGGTTTCGAGCCGGTGGTCGACACCGGCATCGTCGCCGAGATGGCACGCCAGACCCGGCAGGCCATCGCCGAGGCCGACGTGGTGGTGTTCCTGGTGGATGCGCGCACGGGGCTGGCGCCCCAGGACCAGCACATCGCCGCCTACCTTCGCAAGACGGGCAAGCCCGTGCTGCTGGCGGTCAACAAGGCCGAGGGCCTAAGCCCGACGGCCATGGCCGAGTTCCATGAGCTCGGACTGGGCCAGCCCCTGCCGGTCAGTGCCGCCCACGGCCAGGGCGTGGCGCCGCTGCTCGACGCGGCCTGCGCGCTGTGCCTGCGCGAGGCCGAGCCGCCGGAGCCCGCGCAGGAGCCCGCTCCCGCGGCCGCGACCGAAGCATCGGTCGGCGTCGATCAGGCCGCGCCAGCCAAGGCGGCGGCGTTGCCGCCGCGCACCATCCAGCTGGCCATCATCGGGCGCCCGAACGTGGGCAAGTCCACCCTGATCAACGCCCTGGTCGGCGAGGAGCGGGTCATCGCCTTCGACCAGCCGGGCACCACGCGCGACGCCATCGAGGTGCCCTTCGAGCGCGACGGCGTGGCCTACACCCTGATCGACACCGCCGGCCTGCGCCGGCGCGGCAAGGTGTTCGAGACCATCGAGAAATTCTCGGTGGTCAAGACCCTGCAGGCCATCGAGTCCTGCAACGTGGTGGTGCTGCTGCTCGACGCCAGCGAGCCGGTGTCGGACCAGGACGCGCACATCGCCGGGTTCGCGGTGGAGGCGGGCAGGGCGCTGGTGGTCGCGGCCAACAAATGGGACATGACCGACGCCTACCAGCGCCAGCGCTTCGCCGCCAGCATGGCCGAGCGGCTGCCTTTCCTGGGTTTCGCCCACCGGCACGAGATCTCCGCCATCTCGCGCAAGGGCCTGCGCCCGCTGCTGCGCTCGGTGGTGGAGGCGCACCGCGCCGCCTTCGCCAAGCTGTCCACCCCGCGCCTGACCCGCGAACTGCAGGAGGCCGTCGCCTTCCAGCAGCCGCCGCGCGCCGGCACCGTGCGCCCGAAGCTGCGTTATGCCCATCAGGGCGGCCAGAATCCGCCGGTGATCGTGATCCACGGCAATTCCCTGGACAAGGTGCCCAACAGCTATACCCGCTACCTGGAATCGCGATTCGCGCGCGTATTCAAGCTCGGCGGCACGCCGCTGCGCATCGAATACCGGACATCCCGCAATCCCTTTCAGAACACACGGGATTGAGGCCTCCCCGCGCCGGCCCGACCATACCCGCAAGCGCAGCCGGGACGTATCGAACAGTGCCCGGACGGGGCGGGGCTTTGTGCTATGTTCGTCCGGGTGGAAGCAGTTTCCATAAAAACACAACCGGAGTTTTCCATGAGCAATAAAGGGCAGTTGTTACAAGACCCCTTCCTGAATCTGCTGCGCAAGGAGCATGTTCAGGTTTCCATTTATCTGGTCAATGGCATCAAGTTGCAAGGCCATATCGAGTCCTTCGACCAATACGTGGTCCTGTTGCGCAACACCGTCACGCAGATGGTGTACAAGCACGCAATTTCCACCGTCGTCCCGTCCCGTCCCGTGAGCTTCCACGTCGGTGCAAGCGAGCCCGAAGCTTCCTGAACCAGCGCTGCCCCGGCCGGGCAGCGCCCGGCCCCCCGCCCACGGGGGTCCAGGAAGCACGGTGGTCAGCGGCGGTTCCCCGGGCGCGCCTTGCGCCGTGCTCGTGGGGGCCGATGTGGGACAGGATCACCCCGACCCGCAGTTGCAGGAACTGACCGAGCTCGCCGTGTCCGCGGGGCTGCGACCGGCGGGCCTCAGTTTCAGCCGCAGGCGCCACATCGACCCGGCCTTGTACCTGGGTTCGGGCAAGGTGGCCCAGATCAAGGAGCAGGTGCTCGAGGCCCAGGCTGGTTGCGTGCTGTTCGACGCCAGCCTGTCGCCGGTGCAGCAGCGCAACCTCGAGCGCGAGTTCGGCGTGCCCGTGTGGGATCGCACGGCGCTGATCCTGGAAATCTTCGCGCGCCGCGCACGCAGCGGCGAGGGCAAGCTGCAGGTGGAACTGGCGCGCCTGCGCCATGCCGCCACGCGCCTGGTGCGGGGCTGGACCCACCTGGAACGCCAGCAGGGCGGCATCGGCCTGCGCGGCGGCCCGGGCGAGAAGCAGATCGAACTCGACCGGCGCATGCTCGAGGACAAGATCAAGCAGTTGCAGCTGCGTCTGCGCAAGCTGCAGCGCCAGCGCTCCACGCAGCGCCGGTCGCGGCGCCGCGGCTCGCAGCTGCAGGTGTCCATCGTCGGCTACACCAACGCCGGCAAGAGCACGCTGTTCAATGCGCTGACCCACGCTCGCGCCTACGCGGCCGACCAGCTGTTCGCGACCCTCGATACCACCACCCGAAGGCTGTGGCTGGGCGAGGGCCTGACGGCCGTGCTCTCGGACACCGTGGGGTTCATCCGCGATCTGCCGCACAGCCTGGTCGAGGCCTTCAAGGCCACGCTGGACGAGGCTGTCGAGGCGGACCTGCTCCTGCATGTCGTCGACGCCTCCAACCCGCAGGCCGAGCAGCAGATCGAGCAGGTGCAGCAGGTGCTGCGCGAGATCGGCGCCGAGCAGGTTCCCCAGATCCTGATCTACAACAAGATCGACATGCTCGATGGCCCGGTTCCGCCCACGCGCCGGCAGGTCGCGGGCCGGCTCCGTGCTAGCATCGCCAGCTTCGATGTGAGCGCGCTGAGCGGGCTCGGGCTCGATGCCTTGCGCGAGCGCCTGGGCGAACTCGCGCATGATCGGCTGCTTGCATCCGACGCCGAGTCCGAGACCCGCGCCGAGCCCGCGCCCGGGTTGGCGGCCCAGGCGGCGGCCTCCGCCGGATCGGCCGAGGCCGCGGACCGGCAGGCCGACTCCGTGCATCCCGTCTGACATTCCCTTCGTTCCCGATGCGACTCGTTCCGATCCGTACTCCGCAGCGCGGCCCGCTGGGTTCGCGCCCGTTGCAAGCGGGAGAAGGCGACCCCGATGGGGGCCGTGGCTCCCGTGGCGGCCCTGCGGGTGGCGACGGCCGCGGCGGCACGCCCCCGGAAGGCGACCGGCGCAATCCGCGCGGCCAGGGCCCCGGCCGCCCGCCCGACCTGGACGAACTCTGGCGCGATTTCAACCGCAAGCTCAACGGCCTGTTCGGGCGTCGGCGCGGCGGCGGCGGTGGCGGGCTGCGTCCGCCGCGCCGTCCCGGCGGCTTCCCCGCCTCGCCGCGCACGCTGGGGCGTGCGCTCGCGGTGCTGGCGGCGGTGCTGGCCCTGGGCTGGCTGGCCTCGGGCTTTTTCGTGGTGCAGCAGGGACAGGTGGCGGTGATCACCCGCCTGGGCGCGGTGTCGTCGGTGGACCAGGCAGGGCTCAACTGGCACTACCCGGCGCCTTTCGGCAACGCCGTCGTGATCGACGCCGACACCCTGCACACCCAGCCCGTGGGTGATTCCTCGGTCGGCACCCTCAGCGGAGCGCCCCGGTCCTCGATGCTCAGCGCCGACGGCGACATCGTGGACCTGCGCCTGAGCGTGCAGTGGCGCGTGGGCAACGCGCTGGACTTCGTGTATGGCGACCGCGATCCCGAGGCCGCGGTGTCGCAGGCGGCGCGCGAGGCGATCCGCGGGGTCATCGGCGGCATGACCCTGCAGCAGGTGATGCACGGCGACCGCTCGGCCATGGCCCGGGACGCGCAGCTCCGGGTGCAAAAACTGCTCGACCGCTGGAACA
>DAIDHU010000512.1 GCA_027451915.1 Thiomonas sp.
CGGCGCGCAACAATGCGTCAAGCGCCTGCTCGTAGGCCTGGCCACGACGCGACTGCCACCACACGGGGGCATCGGGCCGCAGCCCGCAGGCCTCGAGTTGCTGCAGGATGCGCCTGTCGGCTCCGGGGACGCAGCGCCGGGTGTCGACATCCTCGATGCGCACCAGCCAGCTCCCGCCATGGGCCCGCGCGTCCAGCCAGGAACCCAGGGCCGCCACCAGCGAGCCCGCGTGCAGGGGCCCGCTGGGCGAGGGAGCGAAACGTCCGACGTAGGCGCTCACGGCCCGCGCGAGACCAAGGTGTCAGAAACGCAGGTAGTGGTCGACCAGCATGGCCGCGAACAGCAGCGACAGATAGACGATCGAGTAGCGGAACATGGCGCGCGCCAGGGCATCGCTGTACTCGCGCAGCAGCTTGACCGCGTAGGCGATGAACACCCCGCCCAGGGCCAGCGCGCTGACCGCGTAGATCAGCCCGGCCGTGTGCATGGCCCAGGGCATCAGGCTCACGACCACCAGCAGCAGGGTGTACAGCAGGGCCTGCAGGCGCGTGTAGCGCGAGCCGTGGGTCACCGGGAGCATCGGCAGGCCCGACTTGCGGTAGTCCTCCGTGCGATACAGCGCCAGCGCCCAGAAATGCGGCGGGGTCCACAGGAAGATGATCAGGAACAGGATCAGCGCCTGCGCCGACACGGAGTGGGTCATGGCGGCCCAGCCCAGCACCGGGGGCATGGCGCCGGAAGCGCCTCCGATGACGATGTTCTGCGGCGTGGCCGGCTTGAGCAGCACCGTGTAGATCACCGCGTAGCCGATGAAGGTGCCGAAGGTCAGCCACATGGTCAGCGCATTGACCTGGGTGTACAGCAGGCCCATGCCGGCGCTGCACAGCAGGCCCGAGAACACCAGGATCGGCGCCGTTCCGAGCTCGCCCGTGGCCGAGGGACGCCACGAGGTGCGACGCATGACGGCGTCGATTTTCTGCTCCACCAGGCAATTGAAGGCCGCGGCGGCGCTGGCCACCAGCCAGATGCCCGCCGTGGCGGCCAGCAGCGGGCGCCAGTCGGGCAGCCCGGGCTGCGACAGGAACATGCCGATGACCGCGCAGAACACGATCAGCTGCACCACCCGCGGCTTGGTCAGCGCGTAGAGTTGCGAAGCGACGCGCAGCGCGCCGGGGGGCTGGGAAAGAGAGCCGGTTTTCATGATGGGCCTTGCACGGGTTGCATTCCTGCCGACGGCGCGGCAGCGCGGCGCTCCCGACGCCCACCCGAGGTGCGCCAGGCCGCCGTGGTCAAGAGCAGCACCATCAGTGCCGCCACTCCATTGTGGGCCACCGCGGGCACCAGCGGGTGCTGCAGCAGCACCACGCTGACACCCAGGGCGATCTGGGTCAGCAGCGCCAGCACCAGCCAGGCCGCGAGTCGGCGCAGTTCGCGAAACCGCGCCAGCAGACCGGCCGCGCCCAGCACCAGCGCGCAGACCACCACGGCGAACAGCCGATGCGCCCAATGGATGGCCATGAGCGCCTGCAGGGTGATCGCCGAGCCGTCGGGCATTCGCCCCAGGTCACGCCACATGGTGAACCCGGCGCTCCAGTCCACCGTCGGGTTCCAGCTGCCGTTGCAGGTGGGAAAGCCCGAGCAGGCCAGCGCGGCGTAGTTCGTGCTCACCCAGCCGCCCAGGAAGATCTGCACCAGCAGCCCCCCTAGCGCCGCGAGGGTGAGCCAGCGCGTGGCGGCCCCGGCGTCCAGCGGCTGCATGTCGGGGCGGTTGCGCATCCAGAACCAGGCCGCCAGCAGCAGCAGCACGATGCCCCCCATCAGGTGCAGGGTGACGATCAGCGGCTTGAGCAACAGGGTGACCGTCCAGGCGCCGAACATGCCCTGCACGATGATCCATGCGAACAACAGCAAGGGCAGCCCCACGCGCACCGCCTGCCCCTTCCTGCGCGCCCACAGGGCGCGCGCGGCCATCACCGTGATCAGCGCGCCGATGATGGTGGCGACATAGCGGTGGATCATCTCCACCCAGGCCTTGAAGGGGCTCACATTGCCCTGGGTGCCGCCTTCCTCCGCCACGGCCTGGTGGATCTGCACATGGGCCTGCGCGGGCGTGAGGCGCCCGTAGCAGCCCGGCCAGTCGGGACAGCCCAGGCCCGCATCGGTCAGGCGCACGAAGGCCCCGAACATGACCAGGTCCATGGTCAGGAACACCAGCAGTGCCACCAGGCGCGCCCAGCGCATGCGCATTCCCGCCCAGACCACCAGCAGCAGGCCGAGCAGCCACATGCCGGCCTGCAGCCAGTGCAGCGAGAACAACCAGACGGTGGGCACCGCCTGGTACAGGTTGTGCACCAGATTGGACGGAAGCGAGGGGCTCATCATGACGCGGCCCCCGGGCCCGCGGCGCCAGGCCCCGGGCCGGATGGGTCCCGGAGGATGGGCAGCGGCTGCAGGCGCCGCGACTTCCAGGACTGGGTGTTGTAGAGCAGCTTGCCGAATACGCCCAGCGCGCGCACCGGATCGAAGCCGGCCGGAAAGCGCAGCATCAGATTGCCCAGAGGGTCCACCAGCCACATGGGGCCCTGCAGCCCCTCGCCACGGGCCAGCGGCAGCCAGGCACGCAGTTGCGCGGGGTCTGCGCGCAGGATCACCGTACCGGCCGCGGGCGCCAGCACGCCGGGGTTGATGGGCGCCTTGTCGGTGACCAGCCAGACGCGGGCCACGCGGTACTGGTCGTTGCCGGCGGCCAGGTAGAACTGGCGCATGTCGAACAACAGATGCTGGCAGGCGGCGTCGCAGGACGCGGGAGCCGCCACCAGCATCAGCCAGTAGCCGTTGAGACTGCGCAGTTCGAAGGGCTTGCCGTCGAGGGTGCGCAGGACGAGGCGCGGCACCGGGCGCTGGGGCTGCACGAGCTCGCCATAGGCCGGCCTGCCCCCGCGATGCTCCACCAGGCCGACGTACAGCGTGGCCAGCAGCGGCAGCAGCACCACGGCCGCCAGCAAGCCCAGGGCCACGCGCCTGCGCGGCACGCCGGGCCGGCCCGCCGGCGCCGGATTCGCCCGCAGCCCATTCATCGCGAGTTCCCCGCGGCGCGCCGGCGGCGCAAGGTACGCGTGGTGAAGTACACGAGCAGGCCCATGCAGGTCGCGCTCATCGCGAACCACTGGAAGGCGTAGCCGTAGTTGGTCTGCATGCCGAGATCCGGAGCGGGCCAGTCGCGCACCAGTCCCTCGCCGTCGGTGCCCAGTTGCTGGATCACGTAGGGCAGAAGGCGGATGTGGTGGTAGGCGGCGAACTGGGGAAATTGCACATTCTGGCGCACCATGGCTCCAGGAGGGTCTTTCGCGAAAGAAAACCATTGGGACGGCGCGGGTGCTACACGCCCGCGCACCTCCACCATGCCCGGCGGGCTGGGAATGGGCGGCACCAGCATCGGCGCGTGGGTGTCGGGGCCCGCCCAGCCGCGCTCGACCATCACATAGGTGTCCGAGCCCGCCAGGCGCAGGGGCGTGAACACCCAGAAGCCGCTGACCCCCCGGTACTGGCGATTCTGCAGGTAGACGGTCAGGCGGCCGGCCCAGGTGCCGCGCGCATGCACCGGACGCCACTCGGCACTGGCGAAATCCACGCCCTGCGGTCCCAGTTCCAGGCCGGGCATGTGCTCGCGGCTGGCGATGGCGGCCGCCAGCGCCTGCTTGTAGTGCGCGCGGTCGAGCTGCCACACGCCCAGGCGCGCGAGCAGCGCGATCAGCGCCAGCGAGGCGATCACGGTCAAGATTTCCCGCGGTCTCAGGCCTGGCGCCGCGCCTTGCGGCGCCGCCGGTGGGACAATCGGCTTCGACATCACCTCATTCACCCAAGCGGGAGCCAAGCCTTGCGCATCGTCGTCCTCATCGCCTTCGTGCTCATCCTGGGCAGCCTGTTCTCCGGGCTGTACTTCGTGATGAAGGACAAGGGGAAGTCCAATCGCGCGGTCAACGCCCTGACGTTCCGGATCGGCTTCTCGATCCTGTTGTTCCTGTTCATCCTGCTGAGCTACAGGATGGGGTGGATCCACCCCAGCGGCATTCCGCTGACGTCGCGCTGAGCCTGCGGGCCCAGCACCTGACGGCCGCGCCCCGCGCGGCCGTCGCTTCCAGGGCGCAGCCGCCAGGCGGCGCGGCGCCCCCGGGACTCAAAGCCAATACACCAGCACGTACAGCAGCAGCCACACCACGTCGACGAAGTGCCAGTACCAGGC
>DAIDHU010000513.1 GCA_027451915.1 Thiomonas sp.
GGCCAGCAGCACATGGCCGGCGTGCAGGCGCCGGCTGGCTGCCTCCAGGGCGTCGCGCAATTCGCGGCGCACGCGATCGGCCTGCGCCTGCCAGGCGTGGCCTTCGGGCTGCTCCAGCTGACGGCAGCGCGCCGCAAGGGCAGCCGCGGGGCCGTCGGGATCGGCGGCCAGCGCGGCCTCGGCGGCCTGGGCGCGCGAGGGCGCCGCCCAGAACGCCGCGATGGCGCGCGGCACCTTGCGTGCGCTGCGCCACAGCAGGGCGCTTTTCCAGAAAATGACAAACCAGCTGGCCACCGACATGGCCAGCAGCACCGCCGCCACTGTCTGCATCAGCGCGTCGCCCTGCAGCGCCGAGGTCGTGGCCATGTGCATGGGTTGCCGGGCGGCGACGTGCTCAGGCCTTCAGCCCGAGCACGTCGTGCATGTCGTACAGGCCGTGCGAGCGGCCCGCCAGGAAACGCACCGCGCGCAGGCTGCCTTCGGCGTAGGTGGCGCGGCTGCTGGACTTGTGGGTGATCTCGATGCGCTCGCCGGTGCCGGCGAACAGCACCGTATGGTCGCCCACGATGTCGCCCCCGCGTATCACCGAGAATCCGATGGAGTCCGGCTCGCGCTCGCCGGTATGACCGTGGCGCGACCAGACTGCGTCGCGCGCAAGGTCGCGTCCGGCGGCGCGTGCCACGGCCTCGCCCATTTTCAGCGCCGTGCCCGAGGGCGCGTCGACCTTGTGCCGGTGGTGGGCCTCGATGACCTCGATGTCGAAACCGCTGGACAGCGCGCGACCAGCCTGCTCCAGCAGCTTGAGCACCACGTTCACGCCCACGCTCATGTTCGGGGACAGCACGATGGGAATGCGCGCGGCGGCCTGCTCGATGCGCCGCAGGCCGTCGACGTCGAATCCGGTGGTGCCGATGACCATGGCCACACCCATGCTCTCGCACACGCCCAGGTGCTCCAGCGTGGCCTGCGGGCGGGTGAAGTCGATCAGGCATTGCGCGTCGAGCAGGGCCTGCCGCGGGTCGGCCTGCACCTGCACTCCGGTGCGCTGGCCCAGCGCCGCGCCGGCGTCCTGCCCGAGCAGCGTGGAGCCGGCCCGGGCCAGCGCCGCGCTGAGCTGGCAATCGGGCGCCGCCGCGATGGCCTCGAGCAGCGCGCGGCCCATGCGGCCGCCGCAGCCGGCGATGGCCACGCGATGCCTCGCCTCGCCCCCGGTCATGGCGTTTGCTGTACGGACGAACCGGGCAGCACGCCCTGGTCGGCCTGCCGCGCCAGACCCTGCAGCTTGTCGATTTCCGACTGGGGCGCCACGATGGTCAGCGGGCCGGCCTCGGAGGCGGCCTTGGCCGGCGGCCGCTCGGCGAGCTTCTTGTTCGCCGCGGCGACCTCGGCCTGCAACTGTTCACGCGTCAGCGAGCGCGCCTTGCCGCCGTTGTGCAGGGTGTTGATCTGGGCGACGAACTGGTCTTCCGAGGGCAGCGGGTCGCCCTGCGTGCGCAGGAGATGGCCGTCCTTGTCGAAAAAGACCGTGAAGCGCCGCACGATCGGGGCGTGGTAGCCCTGACGCAGGCTGAACACGTATTCCCAGCGGTCGCCGTGGAAGATGTCCTGCAGCAACGGGGTGCCCAGAACCTCGCGCACCTGGGCCTTGGTCATGCCGGGCCTGAGCTCCGCGGCCATTTCGCGGGACACGAAGTTGCCCTGGATCACGTCGAATCGATAGGGCTTGAACAGGCTGGTGAGATCGCGCTGTTGGGTCTGCGTGCTGCAGGCGCCCAGACCCAGCGCGACCAGCAACCCCAGCGCACTGCCCAGCGCGCTGCGCGCTGGGCGTTTTTCCATCAGGAACGACAGGAGCATCGGAGAATGGTCGAGGACGCATGCGCGAGCACGCGAATTCGGCGCAGGACCCCGAGGGGTCTTGGCTTGGGCGCCGGGATGGGCTGAACTATCATGCTGATTCTAAACATCCCCCACTTCCATGACGGTCTCGAACGCCCAAGGCCTACGCAGCACGGGGTTGAAGGTCACCCAGCCGCGCCTGAAGATTCTGGAAATCTTCCAGAAGGGCGCGATGCGCCACATGACGGCCGAGGACGTGTACCGCGAGCTGCTGAACGACCAGACCCGCGACATCGGCCTGGCCACGGTCTACCGCGTGCTCACCCAGTTCGAGCAGGCGGGCATCCTGTCGCGCACTCATTTCGAGTCGGGCAAGGCGATGTTCGAGATCAACGAGGGCAAGCACCACGACCACCTCCTGTGCCTGGACTGCGGCAGGGTCGAGGAATTCGTGGATGCCGAGATCGAGCGCCGCCAGCAGAATATCGCGGCCGAGCGCGGTTTCGAGCTGCAGGAGCACTCGCTGGCGCTGTATGCCAGCTGCAAGCGGCAAGCCTGTCCCCACCGTCCGGCGGCGGGCACTCCGGAGGTTCCGCTGGAGCGCTGAGGCGCGGGCGACGGGCCTCGGCGAGCATGGGGGTCTGCATGCTCAATCGTCGCCGCCTTCGAGCATGGCCAGGCGCTGGCGGTCCTGGAATTCCTTGAAGGTGTCGATGCCCCGCAACTGCAGGATGGTGTTGCGCACCGCCGCTTCCACCAGCACCGCGAGGTTGCGCCCGGCCTCCACGGGGATCAGCACCTTGCGGATGGCCACGCCGAGCACGTCCTGACGCACGTTGCCGGTGGGAAGTCGTTCGAAATCCTGGTCCTGGGTGTCGCGACGCACCAGGTGCACGATCAGGCGCAGGCGCATCTTGCGGCGCACCGCCGTCTCCCCGAAGATGGTGCGGATGTCCAGGATGCCGATACCCCGCACCTCCAGCAGGTTCTGCAGCAGAGGCGGGCAGTGCCCCTCGACGGTGCTCTGGGTCACGCGCGAGAGCTCCACGCAATCGTCGGCCACCAGCCCATGGCCGCGGGAGATCAGCTCCAGGCCGAGCTCGCTCTTGCCCAGGCCGGACTCCCCCGTGATCAGCACCCCCAGTCCGAGGATGTCCATGAACACCCCGTGCAGGGTCGTGCGATTGGCGAACAGCTTGGACAGGTAGGCCCTCAGCACGTCGATGACGAAGGCCGCCGGCTCGTCGGTGACGAACACCGGGATGCCCGCGTCCTCGCAGGTCTTGAGCAGCGCCGGAGGGGCTTCCTGGCCGTCGGCGATCACCAGGGCCGGCGGGCCCAGGCCGACCACCCGGCGCACCCGCCTGCCGCTGTCGGCCTCGTCGGCGTGCATCAGGTAGTGCACCTCGCGCCAGCCGAGGATCTGCACCCGGTAGGGGTGGATGTAGTTGAGATAGCCCACCAGGTCCGCGCCCGAGGTGGCGCCCTGCACGGCGGCGTCGTCGAAGCGACGCTCGGGGTTGCGCTGCCCCGCCACCCAGCGCCATTTGAGCAGCGGGGTGTTGGCTTCGAACAGGCGGTCGGCGGAGAGGGTCGCGGCTTTCAAGGGAGCTCGGGCGCCAGGCTCAGGCGGCGTTCTGCAAGGTCGCCCAGTCGTGCACCAGGCGGTGCAGCGCGCCGGAGTCCGGCGCGTCGAGCATGCGCTGGCGGAATCCGTCGTCGGACAACATCTCGGCGATCACCGACAGCAGCTCCAGGTGCTTGCCCGAGGCGGCCTCGGGAACCAGCAGGAACACCAGCAGCTGCACGGGCAGGTTGTCCGGCGCCTCGAAGGGGACCGGGGCGGCCAGGCGCACCAGCGCGGCGCTGGGCTGCTTGAGACCCTTGATGCGTCCGTGCGGGATGGCCACTCCCTGTCCCAGGCCGGTGGAGCCCAGGCGCTCGCGCGCGAACAGGTTGTCGGTGACGACCGAGCGGGCCAGGCCGAGGTGGTTCTCGAACAGCAGACCTGCGAACTCGAAGGCGCGCTTCTTGCTGCTGGCCTCGACGTTCACCTGAACATGAGCCAGCGGCAGGATCTGGGCCAGGGGATTCATGGCATGCGAACCGATGGGGAGGTGGTTGGGGGCCCCGGGGCCCGGGCGCGCCGCCGTCGCATGGTTCGACCGGCGGCAGGGTGTCCGGGGGCCACGACGGCCCCGCGAATGCGCGAAAGCCGCAGTGTATCGGCTGTGTGAGTGTCTTGGGAAAACCCGATGAGCCGGGTGTGGGTCATCGCAGAGGGATCGCGACCCGCGGCGCCTGCCGCGGGTCGGGGCTGGCTCAGGAGGTGGCCAGATACTTGCCCGGCACGGCCTGGTGGGCCTGGGTGCGGTTCTTGTGCTCGACCACCTGGCGGTCGATCTTGTCGACGAGTTCGTCGATGGCGGCGTACAGATCCTGGTCCTGGCTCTCGGCGAAGATGTTGCGCCCCTTGAGTTGAAGATTGCACTCGGCCTTCTGGCGGCGTTCCTTTTCCTTCTGCTTTTCCACCGACAACAGTACGTTGACGCTGATGAGCTGGTCCGAGTGCCGCGTGATGCGGTGCAACTTGGACTCCACGTAGCTGCGAAGGGCCGGCGTGACTTCCATGTGATGGCCGCTGATGGTCAGGTTCATGAATCCCTCCTGATTCGAAGAAACCGTGATTGCTTGCAGGGTTTTACCGGGATACGCCGGAAGCGGCATACCCGGCGATGTCAGTGTGCGCCGCTCGCAAACCAAAAGCAAGCCGGCTCCGCAAGTCCTGTTTCCGCCCCCGGGCAAGCCTTCGCGCGGGCCGGCACGGCGACGCTATCTTGCACGCAAGGAGCCATAAAAATTGATAAATCTCAGAGAAAATTCGGTTAAATAACGGGATGCGCCAAGGCTGGCATGCCTTCTCAGGGCCGTGGCGCGGCCGCGGCCTCGGGCTCATCCGTCGCCGGCGCCGAACCCAGCGCCTCCACCTGTTCGCGCAGACCCAGCGCCTCCGCGTACACGGAGCGATGGCGCAGCAGGCTGCCCACCACCGAGGCGATCACGCAGGCCGGCATGGCCGCCATGACCACGTTGTAGTTGCGTGTGACCTCGAAGACCATGATCGCCGACATGGCCGGCGCATGGGTGGTGGCGGCCAGCAGGCTGCCCATGCCCACGAGGGTCCACAAGGCCTGCGAATGGCTGGCCTCGGGCACCAGCAGCAGATGCGAGACCATCAGCCCCATCGCTCCGCCCAGTGCCAGCGTGGGCGTGAGAACGCCGCCCGGAATGCCGGCGGCGCTGGCCGCGGTGACCGCGATGAGCCGCAGCACGAACACCAGGGCGAGGGTGCTCAGCGCCCAGTGGTTCACCAGCATGGACTGCACCATGCTGTAGCCGTTGCCCCAGACCTCCGGCCGGATCAGCGACAGCGCGCCGATCAGCGCGCCGGCCAGGCCCATGCGCAGCGGCAGCCAGTTCACCCGCGCCTGCCAGGCGCGTCGCGAACTGTCCAGCAGCCACAGGAACAGCGGGCCCAGCAGGCCGGCCATGACCCCCAGCAGCGAGGCGTCGAGCAGGTCGATGAAGTTCACCGGGGGCACGGCATGGGCCAGGTACAGCGGGCCGGTGGCGAACAGGCTCTGGGTGGTGAGCTCTCCGATCACCGCGGCCACCAGCACCGCGGCGATCTCGCGCAACTGCAGGCCGCCCAGGATGATTTCCGCCACGAACAGCGTGCCCGCGATCGGCGCGTGGTAGGCGGCGGCGAAGCCGGCCGCCGCGCCGCAAGCCACCACCAGGCGCTGGTGCGCGGTGTCGGCACGGCCGATGCGCCCGATGATCGAGGAGATCAGCGCGGCGAACTGGATCATCGTGCCCTCGCGCCCGATGGTGATGCCGCCGCTGACCGCCACCAGCGAGCTGGTCGTGCGCACCAGGTTGGGCGCCAGCGGCAACTGGCCGTCGCCCACGCGCACCGCTTCCATGTATTCCGGCCCGCGCGGGCGCTTGATCCAGCGCTGGCCAGCCCACATCATCAAGCCGCCCAGCACCGCCGCCACCGGGGGAATCAGGCCTCGCTCCCACGCCGGCAGCGAACGCGCGGCCACGACCAGGTGCTCCGCGTGGTCGCTGTACAGGTTCATGATCAGGTACATGCACTGGCGAAAGCCCTCGACCGCGACCGAGCTGACGGCGCCGACCACGGCGGCGATGAGCAGCATCGGAACCATCGGGTCCAGGCCGGTGCGCAGACGCTCGACGAGCACATGGACGTGTGCCCGCGGGCGCGGGCTCGGGGAGGAGTCGGTCATGGTTTTGAGAGGGCGTGCGGGGGCGCGTCGCGAAAAACTTGTTATATGGTACCTTTTGTTCCATTCGCGACCATTCTTGCCGGGTGGGCAAGCGCGGGCACGGGCAGTCCGCCAGTTTACGAGTCTGCGACAATGCGCCCGATGCCCCAGACCTCCCCCCCGGTCCCCACCGATCTGCCCTGCGCGCTGCAGGCGAATATCTGCCCGCGCAGCAAGGCAGGCGCTGCCATCGCGCGCCTGCCGCGGCCCGTGGTGTTCACCAACGGGGTGTTCGACATCCTGCACCGCGGCCACGTGAGCTATCTGGCCAGCGCGCGCGCCCTGGGGGGCAGCCTGGTGGTGGGCCTGAATTCCGATGCGTCGGCACGCTCGCTGGGCAAGGGGCCCGAGCGCCCGCTCAACCCGCAGGATGACCGCGCGGCCGTGCTGGCCGCGCTGCAAAGCGTGGATCTGGTCGTGCTGTTCGAGGAAAGCACGCCGCTGGCCCTGCTCGCGGAGTTGCGCCCCGACGTGTATGTCAAGGGTGGCGACTACGACATCGAGGGCCTGGCCGAAACCGCGCTGGTCCGTTCCTGGGGCGGGCGTTCGCAGGCGCTGCCCTTTGTCCAGGGCCGCTCGACCACCTCGCTGGTGCAACGCATCCGCGGCACGGCCTGAACCTGGCCCCCGGGCAAGGCCGCGTCAGACCGCCTTGCGCTGCGTGGCCGGGGCGATGCGCAGGGCCTCGCGGTATTTCGCCACGGTGCGGCGGGCCACGGTGATGCCCTGCGAGGCCAGGCGCTCGGCGATCTCGCCGTCCGACAGCGGGCTCGCCGGGTTCTCCTCCTGCACCATGCCGCGGATCAGGGCGCGCACCGCCGTGCTCGATGCGCTGGCGCCGCTGTCGGTGGCCAGGCCCGAGCCGAAAAAGTACTTGAGCTCGAAGGTGCCATGCGGAGTGAGCAGATACTTCTGCGTGGTCACCCGCGAAATGGTCGATTCGTGCAATCCGAGCTCGTCGGCGATCTCGCGCAGCACCAGCGGCCGCATGCCCAGTTCGCCGTCGGTGAAAAAGGCCTGCTGGCGTTCCACCACCGCCTGCGCGACGCGCTCGATGGTCTCGAAGCGCTGCTGCACATTGCGCACGAACCATCGCGCTTCCTGCAACTGACCCGACAGCCCATGGCCGTCGCGCGAGCGGCGCAGCAGCTCGGCGTACAGCGAATGAATGCGAAGCTTGGGCAGCACCTCCGGATTCAGCACCGCGCGCCAGCGCTTGCCCGAACGCTGCGCGATGACATCGGGCACCACGCTTTGCGCGGCCTGGGCGGCGAAGCGCGCCCCCGGCCTGGGGTCGAGTCTGGCGATCAGCTGCTGCGCGGCGCGCAGCGCCGGCTCCTCGGCCTGCAGGGCCCGCCCCAGGCGCTTCCAGTCGCGCCTGGACAGCCATTCCAGGTGGGTCGGCGTGCACATCGCCAGGGCCAGCTCGCGCGTGTCGGTGGTCGTCAGGCGCAGCAGCTGCAGGCGCATGCATTCGGCCAGGCAGGAGGCGCCGATGCCGGCGGGGTCGAAGCTCTGCACCAGGCGCAGGCCCACGCGCAGCGCTTCGCCCAGGGCCTCCAGTTCCTCGGCGTCGCTGTGCGGTGAAAGCTCCGCGGCCAATTGCTCGGGGGTCTCGGGAAGGTAGCCGTCGTCGTCCAGGGAGTCGATGATTGCCTCGGCCGCCGCACGGTCCTGCGGGGACAGCGCGCGGCCGGTCAGTTGCGCGCGCAGGTGGGCGCGCAGGTCCTGCGCGGCATGGGCCAGGCTCAGCGGGTCGAATGCCTCATCGCTGTCGCCGCTGGCCTGCCGCTGGGTGGCCCCGGCCTCGTCCCAGTCGCCTCCCTCTCCCGGCTCCGGGGCCTCGGGGGCCTCCGCCGGATCGGCGCTTTGCGCGCCATCGCGCCAATCCTCGGCGTCCAGGCGCAACTCGGAGGCTTCCGGCGCGTTGTCCGGCGAGGCGGACGCGGACTCCGCGCGCTCCGCAGTTCGCTCGGCGGCGCCCGGAGCATCCGCCTCGTCCGCGCCCTGGGCCGCTTCGCTCGCCTGCGCCTGCGCCGGCTCGGCGTCGGCGCGCGCCGCCTCGTCCTGCGTCGGCGGGGAATCGGGGTGTTCCTCGTCGGGTTCCAGGAAGGGGTTGAGCTCGAGCATCTGCTCGACTTCCTGCTGCAGCTCCAGCGTGGACAGCTGCAGCAGGCGTATGGACTGCTGCAGCTGCGGGGTGAGCGCCAGATGCTGCGAAAGCCTGAGATTCAGCGACTGCTTCATGGCTGTGCTCTCAGAGCCGGAAGCTCTCGCCCAGGTACACCTTGCGCACCGCGGGGTTCTCGACGATTTCCTGCGGCTGGCCGACGGCCAGCACGCTGCCTTCGCTGATGATGCAGGCGTGGTCGCAGATGCCCAGGGTCTCGCGCACGTTGTGGTCGGTGATCAGCACGCCGATTCCGCGCGACTTGAGGAATTGCACGATGCGCTGGATCTCGATCACGGCGATGGGATCCACACCGGCGAAAGGTTCGTCGAGCAGGATGAACTGGGGGTCGGTGGCGAGCGCGCGCGCGATTTCCACGCGCCTTCGTTCGCCGCCGGACAGCGCCGGAGCAGGCGTGTCGGCCAGGTGCTCGACGTGCAGCTCGCGCAGCAGTTGTCCCAGGCGCTGTTCGATGGCGTCGCGGCCCGGGGCATGGCCCTTGGCGTCGCGTTGCAATTCCAGCACCGCGCGCACGTTCTCGGCCACGGTCAGTCCGCGGAAAATCGAGGCCTCCTGCGGCAGGTACGACAGTCCCAGGCGCGCCCTGCGGTACATGGGAAGTTGCGAAATGTCGCGCCCGTCCAGGTGGATCTCGCCCGCGTCGGCGCGCACCAGGCCGACGATCATGTAGAAGGAGGTCGTCTTGCCCGCGCCGTTGGGGCCGAGCAGGCCCACCACCTGGCCGCTGCGCACCTCGAAACTGACATCGCGCACCACGGTGCGTCCGCCGTAGCGCTTTTGCAGCCGGCGCACACTGAGCAGTCCCGCGCGCGCGGGGGCCGGCGGCGCCGTGGGGCGCTGATCGGACACGCCGGCCATCAGTGCGGCTCCAGCGCCGGCGAGGGGCGCAGCCCGGGGGCGCTGGCTGCCGCCGTCGCCGCGGAGGCCGCGCCGCGCGGCGACAACATCACCCGCACGCGCCCGTGGGGGTTGGAGGCGTCCACGCCGGCGGGGCCGGAGCGCACCGTGAACACATCGGTGAGGTCGTTGTAGGTGATGACGGCGCCTTGCGCACGATCGCTCAGATGTCCGTCCAGCGAGCGCTCGAGCACGGCACGCCCGGTCAGGGTGATCACGTCGCTGCGCCCGTCATAGTGCAGTTCCAGCGCGCGCCCGTGCACCGTGGGCCGGGGCTGCCCGGGGGCGGCGTCCAGGGTCTGGTCGAAGGTGGCGGGCTGGCTGGCGCTGCCGTAGGCGGTGGCGTCGTCGTAGCCGTCGGCGCGCTGCTGCACCCGCACGCGCGCGGCGTGCAGCACCAGCGTGCCCTTGGTGAGCACCACGTCGCCGGTGAACACGGTGGCCTGCGCCACATTGTCATAGTGCATCGAGCCGGCGTTGACCAGCAGCGGCTGGGCGGTATCCGAGCGCAGCGCCCAGGCGCTGGGCAGGCCGGTGCACAGCAGCACCAGCGCGGCCATCGCAGCCCCGCGCAGCACCGAGTCGGCTCGCAGCATCGGCACGAAGTTTGCTTTCATGGTGCGCATTGTAGGCATGCCGGCCCGCCACAGCGGGGGGCACCCCGGCGCGGAGCCGCGCGGGCCGCCGCCCGCTCAGTGTTTCATGCCGGCGCGGACCTTGGCGATCATCTGGTCCACGCCTTGCAGCACCTGCGGATTGTCGGGCGTCTGCGGCATCGAGGCCGACAGTGCGTAGGTTCCCTGCACGACCAGCGTGGGCACGCCCGAGATCTGGTAGTCGGCGACCATCTGCGTGGCCCGCTTGGCGTCCATTTGCACGCCAAAGGAATTGAAGGCGTTCAGGAAGCTCTGCCTGGGCACGCCGTGGGCGGCCAGCCAGTCGGCCATGGGCTGGGGATTCATCAGCACCACGTGCTGCTGGTGAATGGCGGTGAAGATCGCCCCTTGCAAGGCATCCACCTTGCCCAGCGCGCGCAGCGCGTAGTAAAGCCTTTGCTGGTTCTCGAATTGCGGCGCGAAGGCCACCGGCACGCGCTCGAGCACGACGTCGGGCGGAAGCTTCTTCGCCCAGGCCTCCAGCAGCGGCTCCATCGCCGCGCAGTGCGGGCAGTTGTACCAGAAGAACTCCGTCACCACGATCTTGCCCTTGGGGCTCACGGGCTGGGGTGTCGCCAGGCGCTCGTAGCCTTGACCCTGCACCAGTTGCGCGGGCGCTGCGTGCGCGCCCGCCGAGCCAGCCAGCAGCAACGCAGCCGCCAGGCGCATCCACCAACGCTTCATGTTGCTTCCTTTCGATTCAGGGACCGACGCGCACGACCGCGGAGCCTATGCCGGCGTCGTTCAGGGTCTTTTGCGCCGCGTCCGCCTGCTGGGCGGTAGGGTAGGGGCCCACGCGCACGCGCCACAAGGTGCGCCCGCCCACCGAGCGCTCGTCGAGGTGGGCTTCCAGCCCCGTCAGCGCGACCTTGGCGCGCTGCGCATCGGCATCGCCGCGGTGACTGTAGGCGCCGATCTGCACGATGAACTGCCCGCCCGCGGGGGCCGCCGCGCTGGCGACCGTGGGCGTCGCGGGCGCCGCCTGCGGCGCCGTGCCCCCCGAGGTGGCGCCCTGGGCGCCGAGCACGCCGCCGGCCGGTGCGCCCAGCGACTCGATGGCATGGGCCGACAGCGGTGCGCTGGCCACCTTGCCGGCCTGACCGGCGCCGGCCACCGCCGCGGGCGGCGCCGTCGTGCCGCTGAGGCCGGCGTTGGGCTTCCAGTTCGCGGTCGCCGAAGCGGCGCTGGTGGGGCGCTGCTGGTAACGGTTCATGAAGGGCAGCGAGGCCCGGTTCATGTAGACGGCCGAGGCCAGCGCGATGGCCAGGCCCAGCACCAGGCCGATGATCAGGCCAAGCAGGGTGCCGCCGCGCTGTTGCGCGCGCTGGCTGCGGGAGCTGCGGGAGGAACGGGGCATGGTGTGTCGTGGTGGGCTCGGGGACTCGCGCCGGCGGGCGCCGGGCGCTTTCACATGCGCTGCGGGCTGCTCACCCCCAGCACGCACAGGGCATTGTGCAACACCTGGCGCACGGCCAGCAGGAGTGCGAGACGGGCGTGCTTGAGCGCCGGCTCGTCGACCAGCACGCGCTCGGCGTTGTAGTAGCTGTGCACGCTGCCCGCGAGCTGGCGCAGGTAGAAGGCGACGTCGTGCGGACTGAGGTCGGCGGCGGCCTGGCGCAGCATATCCGGGTATTGCGCGAGCAGCATCAGCAGCTCCATCTCCCGCGGGCCGTTCAGCGGGCCCAGGTCGCAGCCTGGCAGTTGCTCCTCGCGCCCGCCGTCGCGCTCGGCCCACTGCGCCAGCACCGAGCAGATGCGCGCGTGCGCGTACTGCACGTAATACACGGGGTTGTCGTCGCTTTGCGCCAGCGCGAGGTCGACGTCGAACACGAATTCGGTGTCGGGCTTGCGCGACACCAGGAAAAACCGCACGGCGTCACGACCGCGGCGAAGCGCCGCCTCGCGTTCCTCGGGCGAAAGGCCCTCGCGCACCCCGCCCGACCATTCGATGAGGTCACGCAGGGTCACGTAGCTGCCGGCGCGCTTGGAGATCTTCACCTCCTGCCCGCCGCGCATCACCGTGACCATCTTGTGCAGCAGGTATTGGGGATAGGCCTCGGGAATGCGCGGATCGGCGCCTCGCAGTCCGGCACGCACGCGGGCGATGGTGCCATGGTGGTCCGAGCCCTGGATGTTGATGGCGTGGTGGAAGCCGCGCTCCCATTTGGCCAGGTGGTAGGCCACGTCCGGCACGAAATAGGTGTAGCTGCCGTCGGACTTGCGCATCACGCGGTCCTTGTCGTCGCCGAAATCCGTGCTGCGCAGCCACAGCGCGCCGTCGGCCTCGTAGGTGTGGCCGGCGGTCACCAGTGCGTGCACGGCCTCCTGCACCCTGCCGTCGGAGTACAGACTGGACTCCAGGTAGTAATTGTCGAAGGCGATGCCGAAGGCCTTCAGGTCGATGTCCTGCTCGCGCCGCAGGTAGGCCACCGCGAAGGCGCGGATGGCCTCCAGGTTCTCGGCGTCGCCGGCGCCGCGCACGGCCTGGCCATCGGCAGCCTGCACGGTGGCGCCCGCCAGGTAGTCGCGCGCGATGTCGGCGATGTATTCGCCGTTGTAGGCCGCCTCCGGCCAGCCGGGCTGCCCCGGGGCCAGGCCGCGCGCGCGGGCCTGCACCGACAAGGCCAGGTTGCCGATCTGCACCCCGGCATCGTTGTAGTAGAACTCGCGGCTGACCGCCCAGCCCTGGGTGGCCATCAGTTCGGCCAGCGTGTCGCCCAGGGCGCCCTGGCGCCCGTGGCCCACGTGCAGGGGGCCGGTCGGGTTGGCCGAGACGAATTCCACCAGCACCCGCCGCGCGGGATCGACGGCGGCGCGCCCGTAGGCCGGGCCCTCGGCGAGCACCTGGCGCAGCACCTGGTGCTTGAGCTCGGGGGCGAGGGTGAAGTTGACGAAACCGGGGCCGGCGAGGGAGGCGGACAGCAGCCCGGCGGCCAGGGTGGGGTCGGCCTGCACCGCGTCCAGCAGCGACTGGCCGATGTCCCGCGGGTTGCGTCCGACCCGCCGCGCCAGCTGCAGCGCCAGGGTGCAGGAATAGTCGCCGTGGCCGGCGGCCTTGGGGCGCTCGAGCAGCGCGCCCGCGCCCAGGCTCTCGCCGGGCGCGAGCAGCCTTGTGGCGGCGGCGGCCAGGGTCTCGTGGAGCCGGTGGAGATAGTCGCGCATGGTGGGCTGGTGTTCAGGGGGAATGCCCGCTGGGGCGGCGCGCTCGGGCGATCACCGCGGCCGGCAGGGGCAAAACCCGACATTCTAAGATGCACCCCCTGTCCGCGCGGCGCGGCCACACCCTGGGCAAGGAGCCACAACAGCGTGAGTCTACGGGGGCGCAGCCCCGATTCCCGAGCCCTGGCGCTGGCGGCGGCCGGCGGGGCCGTCCTTGCGGCGATGCTGCTGGCGGGCGCGCTCGCGCAGCCGGTGCGCGCCGCCATGCACCCGGTGATTCCGCGCCCGGGCTGCGCGCAGGCGCCGCCGCGAAGCCTCGCGCAGGCGCAGCGCCTGGCGCCGCATTGCCGCGGGCCGCTGGCGGGTGCGCGCGCCGCGCCCCGGCACCTGCCCGGGCGGCAGCAGGAGCGCATGCGGCACTGCAACGCCCAGGCGCGCCTGCATCAGCTGCGCGGCGAGCCGCGCCGGGAGTTCATGCGGCGCTGCCTGCGCCGCGGCGGCTGAGGGCGGCCGCGCCCGCCGCTGCCGCGGCGCCTGGGCGGCCCGCTATTGCTGCACCACGGTGTAGTCGCGCAGGCCCAGGCGGGCCAGGTTGTCACGCAGTGCCTGGTCTTGCGCGTTGCGGGGCAGCGGGCCGATCTGCACCTTGTACCAGGTGCGCCCGCGGACGTAGCCCGGAACCACCTCCACCGGGCCCAGGCCGGCTCGCTCCAGGCGCCGAGCCTCCTGGCGCGCGTTGGCCTCGATGGTGAAGGCTCCCGTCTGCACGTAGGGCTGTGGCGCGCCCGAGGGCATCGGCGCACGCGCCTGTTCGGCGGCCGGCAGGGCTTCGCCCAGGGGCGAGGAGGCGACCGTCGATCGCGGCGCGGCGATGACCGACGCGGAGACGCTCGGCGCCGAGGCGCTGGCCTGCGCGGCCGGCGGCGTCGCCGGGTACGCCGCTCCGGGCGGCGAGGGCGCGGAGCCAGCCGTGGCCGACGCGATCAGCGACGCCAGGGCATCACTGGCGGGCGGCGCGGGCGGCGCGGAGGAGCCCGGCCCGGCGGGGGACGTGGAGGCGGGCGGCGCCTGCGAGGCCTGCGCCTGCAAGGGCCCGAGCTTGGTCACCTGGATGGGCTGGCCGGTGTCGGGCTGGGTGCTCGAGCCCGCGAGCTCGAGCGCCTGCGCCGGCGGCGTCAGCGGCGTGGGGGCGAAGGTCTCGGCGGCGCCCTGCGGGCCAGCCTGCGCGGAGGCCGGTGCAGGCGGCGCCCCGTTGTCCGATGGGTTCGACTGCAGGACTCCGGGCGCCAGGGCGACGATGCGTACCGGTGCCGTTCCGCTGGAGGTCATCCCGAGGGCCTTGGCCGCGCCGTAGGACAAGTCCATGACCCGGCTGTCGACGAAGGGGCCGCGGTCATCGACCAGCACCAGCACGCTGCGCCCGTTGCGCAGGCTGGTCACCTCCACGCAGGTGGGAAGGGGCAGCACGCGGCTTGCCGCCGTGAAGGCGCGAGGGTTGAAGTAGGTGCCCATGGCCGTGGTCCTGCCCGACTCCCAGCCATACCAGGAGGCCGTGCCGTCCACCTCGTAGCCGGCGGCGCTGCGCAGGGGCTCATAGGTGCGGCCGAGCACCCTGTAGTCGCGGTTGTAGCCCGCGTGCAGGTTGGGGGCCGGGGCGTAGCAGCTGCTGGCTACGTTCACCGGCACCTGCATGCCGGCGCCCGAGCGCTGCGTCGGGCTGCTCGCGCAACCCGCCAGGGCCAGCGCGGCGGCCAGCGGCGTCAGGCAGGCGCGCATGCTGCCACGGCGCTTGCGTGGCGGGCGGGCGAGGCGGGCGGGCTGGAGCGTGGACATCGGCGAAGCGGAGCTGGGGCATCGGCGTGATGCTACACAGCCCGCGCGGCGGCGCCCAGGCCGGCAACCGCGTGTCCAGCACTGCCGCGCACCCCGCGCTTCGGGTCGCACAGCGGCCGAATCCGGGCGCCATGCGGGTGAGGCAGGCCTCGGGCAAGGCGCATTTGACGCCCGGCAAATGCCTGCCCACCGGGCGTGCAAGCCCCAGCGCAAGCCCCGGCAATCGCGCGGCAAACACCAGCGCCTCAGGCGCCTCGAGGCGGCGCGCGGACAGCGGTGGCGAGCCTTGCCCCGCGGCGCCTGGCGCACGAAAAAAAAGCCACACCGTCCGGTGTGGCTTCGCGGCAGGGGCGCCGCGCGTACGCGGCGTTTTCCCCCGGCGGTCTCAGTGCACGCGACCGCGCAGGCGCCGGATCGCCGCCAGCTGGGCGGCCAGCATGGCCAGTTCGCCCTCGACCACGGCGATGTCCTGCGTGTCCTTGGCGTGGACGCGGTTCTCCTCGGCCTGCTTGAGCGCCTCCTGGGCCTTGGCCTCGTCCAGATCCTTGCCGCGGATGGCGGTGTCGGCCAGCACGGTCACATGCCCCGGCTGCACCTCGAGCACGCCGCCGGCCACGAACACGAAGTCTTCCTCGTTGCTCGCGCCGTCGGGACGCTCGATGCGCACCGCGCCGGGCTTGATGCGGGTGATCAGCGGGGTATGCCCGGCGAGGATGCCGAGCTCGCCGGCCTCGCCAGGAAGCGCGACGAATCGAGCTTCACCGGAATAGATCAGCTCTTCGGCACTGACCACATCGATATGAAAGGTTTTCATGACCACTCCGAAAGGCCGGAAACGGGCCGCGCGCACCTGGGCGCGGCCCCGCGAACCCTGCTCAGTTCAGTTTCTTCGCCTTTTCGAAGGCTTCGTCGATGGTTCCGACCATGTAGAAGGCCTGCTCCGGCAGCGCGTCGCAGTCGCCGTTGACGATCATCTTGAAGCCGCGGATGGTTTCCTTCAGCGGCACGTACTTGCCGGGCGAGCCGGTGAACACCTCGGC
>DAIDHU010000514.1 GCA_027451915.1 Thiomonas sp.
GACTTCGAGCAATCGCGTGCCGCGCAGGAGGACGAGGAGTCGCCTCGACGCAGGCGTGGGCCCCCGGGCGCGCTGAGCACCTACCGCGTGGAGATCGGGCGCGAGCACGGCGTGGAGGTGCGCAACCTGGTGGGCGCCATCGCCAACGAGACCGGGCTGGACAACAGCCGCATCGGCAACATCGCCATCCGCCGCGACTACAGCCTGGTGGAGCTGCCGGCCGACATGCCGCGCGAGGTGCTGCGCATGCTGCAGCGCCTGCGCGTGCTGGGTCGCCCCTTGCAGCTGGCGCTGGCCGACGAGGGCGCCGCGCCGTCGCCTCGCTCCGCGGCGACTCGCGACAGGGCGCCGGCGCGCACGGGCGCCGCGGCACGGGCCCCCGCGCGTGCTTCCGCGCCGCGCTCGAAGGCCCCGGCGCCCAGGCGCAAGCACGAACGCTGAAGCGCGGGCCGCGCGGGCAGCATGCTCAACCGCCTGTGGCTCGGCCTGTTCCTGGTCGCCGCCGCGGCGGCCGCCGGGCGCTGGCTGATCGGCGGCGACGCCGGGGTGTTCGCCGCCATCGTGGCCAGCCTGTTCGCCATGGCGAGGCTTTCGGTGGACGTGATGGTGCTGTTGTTCGGCACCTTGACGCTGTGGCTGGGGCTGCTGGCCATCGCCGAACGCGCCCAGCTGGTGCAGGCCATGGCGCGCGCGCTGGGTCCGCTGTTCTCCCGGCTCATGCCCGAGGTGCCCCGCGGCCATCCCGCGCTGGGCCTGATCACCCTGAACATGGCGGCCAACATGCTGGGGCTGGACAACGCGGCCACGCCCATCGGCCTGAAGGCCATGCGCGAGTTGCAGGGCCTCAACCCCAGCCGCGACACGGCGAGCAACGCGCAGATCCTGTTCCTGGTGCTCAACGCCTCCTCCCTGACCCTGTTGCCCGTGAGTATCTTCATGTACCGCGCGCAGCAGGGCGCCAGCGATCCGACCGTGGTGTTCCTGCCCATCCTGCTGGCCACCAGCGCCTCCACGCTGGTGGGACTGCTCAGCGTGGCCCTGGTGCAGCGGCTGCCCCTGCGCGACGCGCGCGCGCTGGGCTGGATGGCCGCGGGCCTGCTGGCATACGCCCTGGCGCTGGCCGGGCTGGCCTCGCTGTCCGCCGCCGCCCTGGGGCGCGTGTCGGATCTGGCCGGCAATCTCATGCTGTTCGGCGTGATCATCGCCTTCCTGCTGGCCGGCGCCTGGCGCCGCGTGCCGGTGTACGAGGCCTTCATCGACGGCGCGCGCCAGGGCTTCGAGGTGGCGCGCGACCTGCTGCCCTACCTCGTGGCCATGCTGTGCGCGGTGGGGGTGCTGCGCGCCTCGGGCGCGCTGGACATGCTGCTGCAACTGCTGCGCTGGGCCGTCCAGCACGCCGGGCTGGATACGCGTTTCGTCGACGCGCTGCCCACCGCGCTGGTCAAGCCCTTCTCGGGCAGCGCCGCGCGCGCCATGCTGATCGAGACCATGCACCACGACGGGGTCGACAGCTTCGCGGCGCTGACCGCCGCCACCATGCAGGGCAGCACCGAGACCACCTTCTACGTGCTGGCGGTGTATTTCGGGGCCGTGGGCATCCGGCGCGTGCGTCACGCCGTGGCCTGCGCGCTGCTGGCCGATCTGGCCGGGGTGCTGGCCTCGATCGCCGTGTGCTACTGGTTCTTCGGCTCGCGCTGAGCCGCGGGCTCAGACAATGGCCAGGTACTCGGTCCCGCTGGCCGGGTCGGACTGATCGCGCTTGCTGTCCAGCTTGATGCGCAGGCGCAGGTCGTTGACCGAATCGGCATTGCGCAGCGCGTCCTCGTAGGCGATGGTGCCCTGCTCGTACAGGTCGAACAAGGCCTGGTCGAAGGTCTGCATGCCCAGTTCTCGGGAGCGCCGCATGACCTCCTTGATCTCCCCGACCTCGCCCTTGAAGATGTGGTCCGCGATCAGCGGGGAGTTGATCATCACCTCCACCGCCGCCACCCGGCCGCGGCCGTCCTGGCGCGGCACCAGGCGCTGCGAGATCATGGCGCGCAGGTTCAGCGACAGGTCCATGAGCAACTGCGCGCGGCGCTCCTCGGGGAAGAAATTGATCACCCGGTCCAGCGCCTGGTTGGCGCTGTTCGCATGCAGCGTGGCCAGCACCAGGTGCCCGGTTTCCGCGAAGGCCACCGCATGGTCCATGGTCTCGCGGTCGCGGATCTCACCCATCAGGATCACGTCCGGGGCCTGGCGCATGCTGTTCTTCAGCGCGGCCTCCCAGCTATCGGTGTCGAAGCCGATCTCGCGCTGCGTGACGATGCAATTCTTGTGCGCGTGCACGAACTCGATCGGATCCTCGATGGTCACGATGTGCCCGCGGCTGTTCTCGTTGCGCCAGTCCAGCAGCGCCGCCATGGAGGTGCTCTTGCCGCTGCCCGTGGCCCCCACGAGCACCATGAGCCCGCGCTTGCTCATCGCCAGTTCCTCCAGCACCCGCGGCAGCCCCAGGGACTTGATGGAGGGAAGCTCCTGGGGGATCACCCGCAGCACCAGGCCCACGCGCCCCTGCTGCACGAAGGCGTTGACCCGGAAGCGTCCGATGCCCGGCGGGGAGATGGCGTAATTGCATTCCTTGCTGCGTTCGAAATCCGCCGCCTGGCGCTCGCTCATCAACGAACGCGCCAGCGCCTGCGTATGCTGCGCGCTCAGCGACTGTGCCGACACGCGGTGCACCTCGCCGTCGATTTTCATCGCCGGCGGGAAATCGGCGGTCAGGAACAGATCCGAGCCGCCGCGCTGCACCAGACTGCGCAGCAGATCCTGGACGAATTTCGAAGCCTGGTCGCGTTCCATGAGCGGGTTTCCTGATTCCGATTCATGCCGAGCTGCCCATCGTCGGCGCGCCGAGCTTGCGCAGGCGCAGCGAAAGGCGGCGCGCCAGCGAGCCGACGATGCGCACCGCCGATGCCGGGTCGCGCTCGATGAGTTCGTCGAGCACGCGGGCCTCGAGCACCGCGATTTCCGAGGGGCGCAAGGTGGTGCAGTAGGAAGCGCGCGGGCCGGCGTCGAGCAGCGACATTTCGCCCAGCACGCTGCCGGCTCGCGATTCGGTCAGGCGCACGCGCTCCCCCCAGGGCTGCTGGCGGTCCACCGCGATCACCCCGTGCAGCACGACGAACATGAAACTGCCGTGTTCGTTCTGCTCGATGATGTCGCGGTCCGCGTCGACGGCCCAGAACTCGAAGTGGCGGGCGCATTTGTCCAGATCCGTGCCCGACAGGCCGGTCATGAACCGGTCCTGGGCCCACAATTCGCGCAGGCGCCTGGCCCCTGGCTCCTGCGGCAGTCGCCGCGCGCCCAGGGCGCGCGCGCGTTCCCCCCAGCCGAGCAGGGCGCTGGCGCCGCCCGAAGGATCGTGGAAACCGGTGGTGAAGAACTGGGACTCGCGAAAGCCTTCGCGCTCGGCCGGGGCGTCGCCGCTGGGGCGTTGGGGTCGCAGAAAGTCCAGGACTTTTTTCATGGCATCCGAAGGAGGCTGTGGAAGCATCGGCCGCGGGGGCGCGGTCCGGCGTGCGACGGCCCGGGCCTCAGCCGCCGGGGAAATTCTCCGGCTGCTTGGCCTTGCTGCGCGCCTCGGCCGGCGAGATCAGGCTGCGGCGCACCAGGTCGGACAGGTTCTGGTCCAGGGTCTGCATGCCATGGGCCTGGCTGGTCTGGATCATGGAGTACATCTGCGCGACCTTGTTCTCGCGGATCAGGTTGCGGATCGCCGGGGTGCCGATCATGATCTCGTGCGCCGCCACGCGGCCGCTGCCGTCCTTGAGCTTGCACAGGGTCTGGGAAACCACCGCGATCAGGGCTTCCGACAGCATGGCCCGCACCATGTCCTTCTCGGCGGCCGGGAACACGTCGATGATGCGGTCGATGGTCTTCGGTGCCGAGGAGGTGTGGAGGGTGGCGAACACCAGGTGGCCGGTCTCGGAAGCCGTCAGGGCCAGGCGGATGGTCTCCAGGTCGCGCATTTCGCCCACCAGGATCGAGTCCGGATCCTCGCGCAGCGCCGAGCGCAGGGCATTGGAGAAACTCAGGGTATGCGGACCGACTTCCCGCTGGTTGATCAGGCACTTCTTGGATTCGTGCACGAATTCGATCGGATCCTCGATGGTGAGGATGTGGCCGTACTCGTTCTCGTTCAGGTGGTTGACCATCGCCGCCAGCGTGGTCGACTTGCCCGAGCCGGTGGGCCCGGTCACCAGGACCAGGCCGCGTGGCTTGAGCGCCAGGTCGCCGAAGATCTTCGGGGCGTTGAGGTCGTCGAGCGAGAGAATCTTGCTCGGGATGGTGCGGAACACGGCGCTGGCGCCGCGCTGCTGGTTGAAGGCATTCACCCGGAATCGGGCCAGGCCGTTGATCTCGAAGGAAAAGTCGACTTCGAAATATTCCTCGTAGTGCTTGCGCTGGACATCGCTCATGATGTCGTAGACCATCGCGTGCACCATCTTGTGGTCCAGGGGTTCGACGTTGATGCGGCGCACATCGCCGTGGACCCGGATCATCGGCGGGAGTCCGGCCGACAAATGAAGATCCGATGCGTTGTTCTTCACGCTGAACGCCAACAGCTGCGTGATATCCACTGCAATCCCCCTGGATTTCCGGCAAACCCGGACATCGTTCCGAGCAAATCCGGCTCGCCCAAATTTTCCTTTGCTTCCACCGGGGCAGACTGGACGCAGCTCGCCCCTGGTGGCTCTATAGTAAGGGCAGGGCCTGGGGCCACGGCTCTTTGGCCGAAGCATGCCCGAGGCTTGTTGTTTCGTCCATACGTCCCTGCCAGGGTTCGCCGTCGGTTCCCGGGGGGCATTTTCCGCAAGAGTTTCCGTGATTCCAGATCCTGACGACAGCGCCGGCGACCCCGCCGAGCGTCTGCGACGGGTGCGCCTGCGCATCGAGCAGGCCGCGCGAGCGGCCGGGCGCGACGCCGCCGAGGTGCGCCTGCTGGCCGTTTCCAAGACCTTCGGTGCCGAGGCCGTTGCGGCGATGGCGCGCTGTGGCCAGACCGAATTCGGCGAGAACTACGTGCAGGAGGGGGTGGCCAAGATGGCCGCCCTGCGCGCCGAATGGCCGACGCTGTGCTGGCATTTCATCGGCCCGCTGCAGAGCAACAAGACCCGCGACGTGGCCGCGGGCTTCGACTGGGTGCACAGCATCGACCGGCTGTCGGTGGCGCAGCGCCTGTCGGCCCAGCGTGGTTCGCCCGCGCAGGGGGGCGCGCCGGCGCCGCTGCAGGTGTGCCTGCAGGTCAATGTCAGCGGCGAGGCGAGCAAGAGCGGGGTGTCTCCGGAGCAACTGCCCGGGCTGGCCCGCGAGGTCGCGCGCCTGCCCGGGCTGCGTCTGCGCGGGCTCATGGGCATCCCGGCCCCCGCGGTCGACCTGGCGGCGCAGCGCGCGCCTTTCGCGCGCCTGCGCGAGTTGCGCGACCAGCTGGTCGCGCACCAGGGCCTGGCGCTGGACACCCTGTCCATGGGCATGAGCGCCGATCTGGAGGCCGCGGTGCTCGAGGGCGCCACCATCGTGCGGGTGGGAAGCGCCCTGTTCGGCGAGCGCCCCAGGCGGGCGGCACCCTGAGATCGAGGCGCGAGCGCCTTCGCGCTCAGTCGGCCTCGTCGTGAAGGCGTCGCAGGTCCAGGCCCAGGTCCTGCAGCTGCGCCGCCCAGCGCTGCGCCTGCTCCTCGTCCAGCGCTCCCAGCGACTGCACCATGCGCCGCCAGTTGCCGGCCTGCTGGGGCAGCGCGGCGCAATACAGCAGGCGCGAGCCTCGTTGCACGGCCAGCACGGGGAAATTCTCCGGCTCGAACTCGCCCAGCGCGTCGGCCTGGGATTCCACGTCCACCCACAGCCAGCGCGAGGCCGGCAGCAGGGATGTCGACTGCAGGGCCAGATCGCGGAAGGCCTCGCGCCAGCCGCGGCAGATGCCGCACCATTGCGCGCACAGGCAGGCGACGATCCAGTCGCCGGCCTGCGTCCCGGGAGTGCCCGCGGCCACCGTCACGGCCTCAGCGCAAGGGCTTGAAACGCAGGCGCTTCGGGCGCGCGCCTTCGTCGCCCAGGCGGCGCTTCTTGTCCGCCTCGTATTCCTGGTAGTTGCCGGAGAAGAAGGTCCATTGGGAATCGCCCTCGGCTGCCAGGATATGCGTGGCGATGCGGTCCAGGAACCAGCGATCGTGGCTGCTCACCAGCACGCAACCGGCGAACTCCAGCAAGGCGTCCTCGAGCGCGCGCAGGGTTTCCACGTCGAGGTCGTTGGACGGCTCGTCGAGCATCAGCACATTGCCGCCCGACACCAGGGTCTTGGCCAGGTGCAGGCGCCCGCGTTCGCCCCCGGAGAGCTGGCCCACGATTTTCTGCTGGTCCGAGCCCTTGAAGTTGAAGCGCCCGCAGTAGGCGCGCGAAGCCACCTGGAACTTGCCCACGGTGAGGATGTCCTGCCCGTCGGACAGGGCTTCCCACACCGTCTTGTCATCGGGCAGGGAGCCACGGCTCTGGTCCTCGTAGACCATGCGCACCGTGGGGCCGACGACGATTTCCCCGGAATCCGGAGTGTCCTGGCCCGCGATCATGCGAAACAGGGTGGATTTGCCGGCGCCGTTGGGGCCGATCACGCCGACGATCGCGCCCGGGGGAATCTGCAGGCTCAGGTTGTCGATGAGCAGGCGATCGCCGTAGGCCTTGCTGACCGAGCGCAGTTCGATGACCTCGTTGCCCAGGCGTTCCGCCACGGGAATGAAAATCTCGTTGGTCTCATTGCGCTTCTGATACTCGACGGCGGCGAGTTCCTCGAAGCGCGCCATGCGGGCCTTGCTCTTGGCCTGGCGGCCCTTGGGATTCTGGCGCACCCATTCGAGTTCCTGCTTCATGGTCTTGAGGTGGGCGGCCTCGGCGCGCGCCTCATGCTCCAGGCGCTGCTCCTTCTGTTCCAGCCAGGAGCTGTAGTTGCCCTTGAAGGGCAGGCCGTGCCCGCGGTCGAGCTCGAGGATCCATTGCGCGGCGTTGTCCAGGAAATAGCGGTCATGCGTGACCGCCACCACGGTGCCGGGAAAGCGCTGCAGGAACTGCTCCAGCCATTCGACGCTTTCGGCATCCAGGTGGTTGGTGGGCTCATCGAGCAGCAGCATGTCCGGCTTGGAAAGCAGCAGGCGGCACAGCGCCACGCGGCGCTTCTCGCCGCCCGACAAGGGGCCGATGCGCGCGTCCCACGGGGGCAGGCGCAGCGCATCGGCGGCGATTTCGAGCTGCAGGTCGGTGTTCTGGCCCTCGCCGGCGGCGATCACCGCTTCCAGCTGCGCCTGTTCCTCGGCCAGCTTGTCGAAGTCGGCGTCCGGCTCGGCATAGGCGGCGTAGACCTCCTCCAGACGCTTCTTGGCCGCCAGCACCCCGCCCAGGCCCTGCTCGACGGCCTCGCGCACGCTCAGCTCCGGATCCAGCTGGGGCTCCTGCGGCAGGTAGCCGATGCGCGTGCCGGCCAGCGGCACGGCCTCGCCCTCGAAGTCCTGGTCCACCCCGGCCATGATCTTCAGCAGCGTGGACTTGCCCGAGCCGTTGAGGCCCAGTACGCCGATCTTGGCTCCGGGGAAAAAGGACAGGGAAATGTCCTTCAGGATGTGGCGCTTCGGCGGGACGACCTTGCCGACGCGGTTCATCGTGAAAACGTATTGCGCCATGGATTTGTTCGCGGAAATGCTGGGTGGAGAAGGGGGCGGATCCCGCCGGGCGGGCCGCCTGCGGGCACTGTAGCGCAAGCTGCCGCGCAGCCCGGGCCGGGTTCAGAAGGCGGCCATCGCCCGCGCCACCGGACCGTCGCCGAGTTGCTCGCGCAGCAGCGCGAACATGCGCATGTCGTGGTAGGCGCCCTTCCAGTAGGCGAATTGACGCAGCACCGCCTCCTGCTCGAAGCCCAGAGCCTCGAGCACCCGCATGGAAGCCTGGTTGTCCGGGGCCGTCAGCGCGTTGACCCGGTTCAGGCGCATGGTGGCGAAACCGTAGGCCAGCACCGCGCTGGCGGCCTCGCGCATCAGGCCGCGGCCCCAGTACTGGCTGGCCATGTCGTAGCCGAAGGAGGCCATGTTGGTGGTCTTGTCCCAGAAGAACAGCCCGCAGGTGCCGATCATGCGCAGGCTGTCCGGCTCGAGCATCGCGAAACGGTCGTGGTGCTTGAGAAAGAAGTCCAGCACGCGCTGCGCCTGCAGCAGGTCGCTCAGCGTGTCCAGCTCGTAGTAGCGCGTCACCTCGGGCTGGCTGTAGATACCCAGCAGCCCGGCCGCGTCCGTGGCCTGCAAGGGGCGCAGCAGCATGCGCTGCGTGCGCATGCTGCGCGTGGCGGGGTCGAATTCGAGCATGGGCACGCGGGGCAGGGGATCGTGGACGGCGGGGTTCCATGGTAGTGCGCCGGCGCCCAAAAAAAGGCGGCGGGGACACGCCCCGCCGCAATCGCTTGCCGCTCGCTTGAGGCCTGGCCGGTGCCACCCGGTCAGGAGATCCCGGGCGGCGCTTGCGGCGCCGTCCGGGGGTTGGAACCCGCCATGGCGGGCATGCGCCGGGGGGCCTGGCTCAACCCAGGTCCACCGGCACGAAGATGCGGGCGTGACCGCGCTGCACCAGCAGCGCCACGGTATTGCCGGCGGACTTGAGGATCGAGCGCACCTGCGCCACATTGCTCACGGGCTTGCCGTCGATGGCCAGCAGGATGTCGCCGGGTTGAACGCCCGCCTGCTCGGCGGGGCCCGAGACCCCTTGCACCAGCAGCCCGTTGTGCACCTGCGCCTGCGCCTGTTCGGCGGCGTTGAGCGGGCGCACCTGCAGGCCCAGCCCGTGGCCGCTGGCGCTGCCGCCGGCGTCGGCCACCAGGGTGCCGTCGCTGAAGCTGCCCAGCGTGGCTTCCAGCGTGGACTGATGGTGGTTGCTCCACACCCCCAGCTTGACCTTCTGGCCGGGTTGCATCATGCCGATCATCATCGGCAGGTCCGTCGAGTCGTTCACGGGCTGGCCGTTGACACTGAGGATGATGTCCCCGGCCTTCAGTCCGGCCTTGGCCGCCGGGCTGCCGTCGGAGACCTGGGCCACCAGCGCGCCACGCGGATCGCGCAGGCCGAAGGAGTTGGCCAGTTGCTGCGTGACCGTCTGCACCGCGATGCCCAGCTTGCCGTGCTGCACCTGGCCATGCTCGATGATCTGGCGGGCCACGGCCTCGGCCACGTTGATCGGAATGGCGAAGGACAGACCCTCGAAGGCCCCGGTCTGGGTGAAAATCTGCGAATTGATGCCCACCACGTCGCCCTGGGTGTTGAACAGCGGGCCGCCCGAATTGCCGGGGTTCACCGCGACGTCGGTCTGGATGAAGGGCACCATGCTGTCGTCGGGCAGGGCGCGGCTCTTGGCGCTGACGATGCCCGCGGTGACGGTGTTGTAGAAGCCGTAGGGCGAGCCGATGGCCAGCACCCAGTCGCCCGGTTCGAGCTTGGAGGGATCGCCGACGCGCACCGTGGGCAGCCCGGTGGCGTCGATTTTCAGCACGGCGATGTCGGTCTTGGCGTCACTGCCCAGGACCTTGGCCTTGTAGCTGCGCTGGTCGGTCAGCGTGACGGTGACCGACTTGGCGCCCTTGACCACGTGGGCGTTGGTCAGCACGAGGCCATCCGAACTGATGATGAAGCCCGAGCCCAGCCCTTCGGTCGGCACTTCCCGCGGGCCCTGGTTCTGGAATTGCTGGAAGAACTGGAAAAAGGGCGAGTTGCGCAGCTGCGGCGGAACCTGCGACATGTCGGCGCCGCCGGTGGTGGTGGTTTCGCCGCGCACGTTGATGTGCACCACCGTGGGGCCGAAGCGCTTGACGATGGAGGAGAAGTTCGGGCCGCCCACGGGCACCGCCTGCCCGACCGAGGCTGGCGGGTTGTTGAACAGCGGAAGACTCTGGTGGTTGAGCTTGACCGAGGGCGCGCTGCCCGCGTAGCTGACCTGCCAGAGCGTGAGGCCGCCGAGGGTGACGGCGACCGAGGCCGCGATCGCGGCGAGAAGTTGGGTGTTTTTCATGGTGGCGTGGCTCCTGATGTGCAATCCAGGTGATTTCGATCCGGCACGATGACAGTGTGCGCCCCCGCGCTTAGGGCGGGCTTAAGGTCCGGCGCACCCGGGTTGCACGACCCCACGCATCCAGCGTGAAGGCTTGAAGCCATGCCGCGGCATGGCGTAGGGTTCGACCAGCATGGTGCGCGCGATGGCATGTTCTGCGTGTTCGCCACGCGTTAGCCTGAGCTTGCCCGGGCCCGCAAGCGCCGTGGGCCGGCCGATCCTGTTCACGATTCTCACGAGGAGTTCCCGATGCCGTCTCGCCTGATCGCCTATCCCCCTTTCCCGCGCCGGGGCCTTGCCGGCCTGGCGCTGGTGCTGGGCACGCTGGCCGCGCCGGTCTGGGCCGGGCAGCCGGCGCCCTCCGGCGTGCTGCAATTGCAGGCACAGGCCAGCGCCGAGGTGGTGCCTGACCGTAGCGTGGCGAGCCTGGCCGCCGTGGCCCAGGGCGAGGATCTCGCCGCCTTGAATGCCGAGGTGGCGCGTCGCCTGGACGAGGCGCTGCGCACCGCGCGGGCCACACAGGGCGTGCAGGCCGCCACCGGCGGGGTCTCCACCCAGCCGCGCTATCGCGACACCGGCGGCACGGTGCACCAGGACGGCTGGACGGTCAGCGCCGTGCTGACCCTGCGCGCCGCCGACCCGAAGGTGCTGGGCGCGCTGCTGGGGCAACTGGGCGCGAAGCTGCAGCTGCAGTCGGTGCGCGGCGAGATGTCGGCGGCGCAGCGCCAGCACGAACTCGACACCCTCGGCGCGCGCGCGATCGCGGCGTTCCGGGCCCGCGCGCTGGCCGCCGCGCGCGACTTCGGCTACGCCGGCTACACGCTGCGAGAGGTCCAGCTCGGCGAGTTGCAGGGCATGGAGCCACAGCCGCGGCCCATGGTGTTCCAGCAGGGCATGCTGGCGGCGCGCGCCGCCCAGCCGGCGCTGGCCGTGGAGCCGGGCAGCCGTGAGCTCAGCGTCAGTGTCAGTGGCAGCGTGCAGTTGCAGCACTGAGGCCGCGTCGAGCCCGGGGCGGCGCGGGCCCGGTCGGGCTCAGGCCGCGCCCGCGGCCGCGGCGCCCCGCGGGCGTGCCCTGGATGGGTGCAGGTCGGGCAGCAGCGCCGCCAGCAGGCCGATCAGGGGCAGGAAGGAGCACACCTTGTACACGCCGACGATGCCGATCAGGTCGGCCAGCTGGCCCAGGGCCGCGGCTCCGATGCCCCCGAGCCCGAAGGCCAGGCCGAAGAACAGGCCCGAGACCGCGCCCACCCGGCCGGGCATCAGCTCCTGGGCGTAGACCACCATGGCCGGGAAGGCCGAGGCCAGCACGAAGCCGATGATCGCGGTCAGCACCGCCGAGGTGCCCAGGCCGACGTAGGGAAGCGCGAGGGTGAAGGGCGCCACGCCCAGGATGGACACCCAGATCACGCGCTTGCGCCCGATGCGGTCGCCGATGGGCCCGCCCAGCAGGGTGCCGGCGGCCACCGCCGCGAGGAACACGAAAAGGTGCAGCTGCGCGTCGCGCACGCTGACCCCGAAGCGCTGTTGCAGGAAAAAGATCAGGTAGGTGTTGATCGAGGCCAGGTAGAAGAACTTGGAGAACACCAGCGCCAGCAGGACCGCCATGGTGCGACGCACGACCCCCGGGTCCTGGGCCTGCACCGGCCTGGCGGCGGCGCGCTTGCGCACCAGGCTGAGGTGGTGACGCGCCCAGCGTCCCACCAGCGCCAGCACCACCATGCCCAGCAGCGCGGCGGCCGAGAACCAGGCGATGGAATGCTGTCCGTGGCTGACGATGATCGCCGCGGCCAGCAGCGGTCCGAGGGCGCTGCCGGCGTTTCCACCCACCTGGAAGATGGACTGCGCCAACCCATGCTGGCCGCCCGAGGCCATGCGCGCCACGCGCGAGGATTCGGGGTGGAAGATTGACGAGCCCATGCCCACGCAGGCGGCGGCCATCAGCACGTGCGGGAAGCTGTCTGCGCGCGACAGCAGCAGCAGGCCGACGAAGGTGAAGCCCATTCCCACGGAAAGGGAGTACGGCCGCGGCTTGCGGTCGGCGAACAGCCCCACCAGCGGCTGCAGGATCGAGGCGGTGATCTGGTAGGTGAGGGTGATCAGGCCGATCTGCGCGAAACTCAGGTGCAGGTTGCCCTTGAGCAGCGGGTAGATCGCCAGCATCAACGACTGCATCATGTCGTTGAGCAGATGGGAGAGACTGATGGCGCCGAGCACGGAATAGTGCGTGCGTTGCGGGGCGCCAGCCGAGGTGTCGGGCTGGGACATGCTGGGGCGTGCAGGGTGTGCGGGATCGTGCCTTGCGCCGCGGCAGCGGCGCAAAGCGAACACTGTACGCCCGTCAGGGTTTTCCTGCCTGTGGCCCTCAGGCGGCCCGCGCCGTCGCCGGAGGCTCGCCGAAGGCGGCGCGGAAGTCCTGCAGGGCCTGGGCCAGGTCGGGGGTGTGGTTCTGCGGCCCGCTGCAGGCGACCTTGCGCGCGCCCAGCACATTGCCCAGGCGGCAGGCATCGACCAGCGGCCAGCCGGCTTCCAGCGCCCACAGCAGCGCGCCGCGGAAGGCGTCGCCGCAGCCGGTGGGATCCACCACGCGCCGGGCCGCCAGGCCCG
>DAIDHU010000515.1 GCA_027451915.1 Thiomonas sp.
GCAAGGCCACGGCGATGCCCAGCACGTAGAGCAGGAACACCACCTGGCCTCCGTTGGCGCGGAAGAACACCACGGCGAAGGCCATGTAGATGGTCAGGCGGGCCGAGCAGGACATGAAGGGCTGCATGAGCACGGTGACCAGGCGCCCGCGTCGGTCCTCGATGATGCGTGCTCCCATGATGGCCGGCACGTTGCAGCCGAAGCCGATGACCATGGGCACCAGCGAATGACCGGGCAGCCCGAGGCGACGCATGAAACGGTCCATCGCATAGGCGGCGCGGGCCATGTAGCCGGAGTCGTCCAGCAGTGCCAGGAACAGGAAGGTCAGGCCGATGGGCGGAATGAAGGCGATCACCAGGTTGACCCCGCCGCCCATGCCGCCGGCCACCACCGAGACCACCCAGTCGGGCAGCCCGGCTTGCAGCAGCACATGCCCCAGGCCGCCCACGAGCAGCGCGGCCGAGCCCTGGTCGAAGAAGTCGGTGAAGATGTTGCCGCCGTTGAAGCTGAGCACGAACACCAGGTACAGCACCAGCAGGAAGATGGGAACCCCCGCCCACTCGTGCAGCACCACGCGGTCGAGCGTGTCGGTCAGGCGCTGGCGCATGCCCGGGTTGCCACGGCGCTGCAGGGCCTGCGCCGCCGCCGCGTGGGCCCAGCCGAAACGGGCCCCGGCCACCATGTCGGCCGCGGCCTCGCCCGTGCTCGCGGCGATGTCGGCTCGCGCCCCGCACAGCGCCTCCTCGGCCGCCGGATCCGGCGCTTGCGCGAGGTCTTCCAGCAGCCGGATGGCCTCGATGCGGGCGTGGCCGGGCCCGCGGCCGGACAGTGCGCGGGCCACGCGTGCCACGGCGGCGTCGACCTCGGCGCCGTAGTGCGGCGCGGTGGGCTTTCGCGGATGCTGCAGCGCCTGTTCGATCGCCTCCAGCAGGGCCTTGCGCCCGCGCCCGCTGCGCGCCACCATGGGCACCACGGGCATGCCCAGCAGGGCCGACAGCGCCTGCACCTGCGGCTCCAGGCCCAGCGCCTGGGCCTCGTCCACCATGTTCAGTGCCAGCAGCATCGGTCGGCCGGCCTCGAGCAGTTCGGCGGAAAGGGCCAGGTGGCGTTCCAGGTTCGAGGCGTCGACCACGTTGACCACCAGGTCCACCTCGCCGTCGAGCAGGAACTCGCGCGCGACGTCCTGGTCCACGCCGCCGCCGCCGAGCAGGCTGTACACACCGGGGAGGTCGATCACCGTGGCGCGGCCGCCGCCCAGCTGGGTCGCGCCGCTGCGTTTCTCGACGGTGACGCCGGGCCAGTTGCCCACATGCTGGCGCGCGCCGGTGAGCAGGTTGAACACCGTGGTCTTGCCGCAGTTCGGATTGCCGGCGAGTGCCACCACCGGCAGGCGACGATCCTCGCGCCCGCCGGCCCTTGCGCCGCGCCGCCCGCCAGGGGCCGTGGCCTCGCAGGCCGTGTCGTGGCAGGCGCTCATGGCCGGGTCTCCGACGCCAGGGCCGTCTCGGTGGGCGGCGCGGCCTGCACGCGGATATGTTCGATGACGTCGCGCCCGAGGGCGATGCGTGCGCCCCCCACTCCCACCACGGCCCCGCGCGCGCCCGGGCCGTGCAGCAGGCGCAAGCGCACCCCGCGGCGAATGCCGAGCATGAGCATGCGCTGCATCATCGCGCGCCCGCCCCGCACCTCCTGCACGAGGGCGCAGGCCCCGGGCGCCACGGCGCAAAGGGCCACCGTGGTGTCGGCCGGCAGGTCGGCGGGCGAGCCGCCTTGCTGGCAAGGCGCCTGGTTGGCCGGGGGTCGGGAATCCATGGATCAGGGAAGTCAGATGGAACGAGAACCGTTCTCGTTTGACCCATCCTAGCGTTTTCACGGATGCGAATCAATGTCGTTCCGGAAATTTCCTGCGCCGGCGCAAGGTCGTAGCCTCGAAACCGGACCTGGCGCGGCGCTGCAACGCGCACCCGAGGGGGCGAGCGGAAAATTACCAGAGTCAACCATCCAGGCCCCCAGGCGGACGCAATCGCCACTCAGGTTTTCCCTGAAACCTTGATTCATTTTGATAAATAAACTTCAGAGATCGCCAACACGCGCGGCAGGCACTGCCGCAGCCCGGCCCAGGGTCGGGCGCCACCTGGAGTCCACCATGTCCGAACAACAAGAAGCCCCTCGCGCCAGCGGCGCGCCAACCCCTGCAGGCCGTCGCGAGTTCCTGGGAGCAGGTGCCGCGGTTGCCGCGGCGCTGGCCCTGCCGCGGGCCGCGAGCGCTGCCGGCGGCGATGCCGTGCGCGTGGGCTTCATCAGCCCGCTGACCGGGCCGCTGGCCGGCTTCGGGCAGACCGACCCCTTCATCATCGACCTGGTGCGCAAGCGCACCGGCGGACACCTGAAGTCGGGAAGCTCCACCCTGGCCCTGGAAATCCTCCCGCGCGACACCCAGTCCGATCCGTCGCGCGCCTCGCAGCTGGCCAAGGAACTGATCAACGAGCACCACGTGGACCTGCTGCTCGCCACCTCGACCCCCGAGGTGGTGAACCCGGTCGCCGACGCCTGCGAGGCCGCGGGCGTGCCCTGTCTGTCCACCGTGGACCCCTGGGAGTCCTGGTACTTCGGGCGAGGCGCCAAGCCCGGGCAGCCCTCGCCCTTCCACTGGACCTACCACTTTTCCTTCGGGGTGGCGCAGTTCGCCGCCATGTACCTGTCGATCTGGAACCTGCTGCCGACCAACAAGGTGGTGGGCGCCCTGTATCCGAACGACGCGGATGGCAACGCCCTGCGCGAGCACCTGGTGCCGGCGCTGCAAAAGGCCGGCTACAAGGTGGTGGACCCTGGCGCCTACCAGGATGGCACGACCAATTTCTCCGCGCAGATCCAGAAATTCAAGGCCGCCGGGGTGCAGATCCTCACCGGCGCGCCGCTGCCCAACGATTTCGCCGTCTTCCTGCGCCAGGCGGCGCAGCAGGGGCTGGCGCGCCAGCTGCGCATCGTCACGCCCGCCAAGGTGGGGCTGTTCCCCGCCGACGTGCAGGCGCTGGGCCGGCTGGGCCTGGGCATCGCCACCGGGGCCTACTGGTCGCCGGCCTTTCCCTATGTGTCGCCGGTGGCCGCGATCGGCGGCGCCCAGCTGGTCGACGCCTACCAGAAGGCCTCCGGCAAGCAGTGGACCCAGCAGCTCGGCGCCTCGCTGTCGCTGTTCGACGTCGGGCTGACCGCGCTGGCGCGCAGCGGCGCGCCCAAGGATCGCGACGCGGTGATCAAGACCATTCGCGAACTCGACGTGGTGACCACGGTCGGGCGCGTGAACTTCCGCGACGGTCCGGTGCCCAACGTGGCCACCACGCCGCTGGTCGGGGCGCAATGGCTGGCCGCGCCCTCGGGCAGCCGCTTCCCGCTGGAGTACCTGACCGTCGAGCATGCCGACGATCCCAAAGTGCGCATCCAGAGCAAGCTGCACCGCTACCACATCTGAGCGAGCCAGCCATGCAGGAGATCGCGACGCCCGGGCTGGAATGGTTCGCCGACCTGGAGGTGGAG
>DAIDHU010000516.1 GCA_027451915.1 Thiomonas sp.
CGCCGCCGCCGCCCGCAGCGCGGCCAGCCGCCGCTTCGCCGCCGCCAGGTCGGTGGCGAGGCCGGTCGCGCGCGCCGCGTTGGCGCTCGCCTCGGCCTGCGCCGCGCCCAGCTGGGTACGCAGCGCGCCCTCCGCCGCCTCGGCCTTCGCCACCTCGTCGTGCAGCACCGCCAGCTGCTGGCTCAGGCTGGCCTCCGCCGCCCGGCTCGCCGTCAGCTGGTGGCTGAGCTGGGAGACCGCCAGCTCCAGCTTGCTCGCCTTGCCCTTTTCCAGTGACAGCGCCTGCGAGACCTGCGCCAGGGTACGGCTGACCTTCTGCAGCGCGGCATCCCGCCGCGACAGCGCCACGCCCAGGAACGCCTGCGCCAGCACGAACACCAGCAGCACGAAGATGATGACCATCAGCAGGGTGGACAGCGCGTCCACGTAGCCCGGCCAGGCCTCCATGCCGCCCGCGGTGGCACGCCGGCGCAGGCTCATCGCGGCGCTTCCGCCAGCCCCGCCACGGTGCGCGACAGCAGCCGCAGCTCATTGCGCAGCTCGGTCACGGTCTGCGTCCGGCCCTGCTCGGTCTCGGCCAGCAGCCGTTGCAGGTAGAGTTCGATGTTGCGCAGATGCGCCCGCGCCACCTCGTCCACCGGGGCCTCGCTGCGCAGCTCGGCCAGCCGTTGCAGCGCCGGTCCCAGCGCCGACTGGGTCTCGGCGATGCGCAGCATCAGCTGCTGGTTGGTGCGCATGGTATCGGCGAACGCGCCCAGCCGCTCGGTCAGCCCCAGCAATGCCTGATTGGCCTGCACCCCCCGTTCCTCGCCGCGCCCGAGGATGGATTGCAGCGATTCCATATTCTCGGCGGTCTGTCCCAGCAGCGCCTGCACGTAGACGGGGACCGAGCCCTCGCCCTCCGCCAGCACGCCGGAGGACAGCCTGGTCTGGCCGGCCAGCCACTCCTCGAGCTCGTTGAAGAACCGGTTCTGCGCCTGCCCGGCGGTGAGATCGAGGAACCCCAGCACCAGCGCCGAGGACAGCCCGAACATGCTGGCCGAGAACGCGATTCCCATCCCTTCCAACGGCTTGGCCAGCCCGGCCTTCAGCTGGGCGAACAGCTGCGCGATGTCGCCGGTGCCCAGAGTCATGTTGTGGATCACGAACGAAACCGCGCCCACCGTGCGCAGCAGCCCCCAGAACGTGCCCAGCAGGCCGAGGAAGATCAACAGCCCGGTCATGTAGCGGGCGAGTTCGCGGTTCTCGTCCAGTCGCGACGCCAGCGAATCGAGCAGCGAGCGCGTGGTCCCCGCCGACAGCGTCATCGGCCGGTCGTTGCCGCGCCCGGCCTCGCGCAGCGCCATCATGCGCGCCATCGGCGCCACCAGCTTGGGCGCCGCGGCCGGTGGGCGCCCGGCCTGCGCCGCCAGCACCCATTTCACCTCCGCGCCAAGTTGCTGCACCTGGCGCAGGGTCCAGCCGATGCCCACCAGCAGGATCGCCAGGATCAGACTGTTCAGATCGGGGTTGTTGAGGAAGATGGTGACCAGCGCGCCGCGCAGCCAGGCCGCCACCGCCGCCACCGCGACCAGAAACAGCAGCATCCTGAGCAGATAGGGCGTCGGACGGGTCATGGGCTGCTTCCTGAAACACTGACATCGATCACGGCCCGGTCGTTGTCGGCCCCGCCGGTGCCGGGGGCCATCGCGCGCAGGCGGATGTGATCGGGCGGGATGCCGGCGGCGCGCAGCGCGTCATGCACGGCCAGCGCCCGGGCCAGGGCCAGCCGCCGCGCCGCCGACGGGTTCTGAGCCGAGCCGGGCGCATACGCAAGGATGGAATACCCCGCGCCGGGCGGCAAAGCGCGGGCGTAGGCGCCCACCGCGCGCACCTCGGC
>DAIDHU010000517.1 GCA_027451915.1 Thiomonas sp.
CTTGGTGTACTTGAAATAGCTCACCTGGATCATCACCGACACCGTCTCGGCGACGAACACCCCGCCCATGATGAACAGCACGATCTCCTGGCGCACGATGACCGCGATGGTCCCCAGGGCCGCGCCCAGCGCCAGCGCCCCCACGTCGCCCATGAACACCTGGGCCGGGTAGGCGTTGAACCACAGGAAGGCCAGACCCGAGCCGACCATGGCGCCGATGAAGATCAGTAGTTCCCCGCTGCCGGCGATGTACGGGAACAGCAGGTAGCGCGAGAACACGGCGTTGCCGCTGACATAGGCGAACACGCCCAGCGATCCCCCCACCATCACCGTGGGCATGATGGCCAGGCCGTCGGCGCCGTCGGTGAGGTTGACCGCGTTGCTGGAGCCGACGATCACCAGGTAGGTCAGCACGATGAATCCGGTGATGCCCAGGGGATAGCTCACGGTCTTGAAAAAGGGCACGATCAGGTCGGCCGCCGGCGGCAGGGGCATGGTCAGGCCGCTGCGCAGCCAGGAGACGAACAGGTGCCAGACCTGCGCGTTGCCGGCGCCCGACACCGCGAAGGCCAGGTAGAAGGCGGCCACCACCCCGATCAGCGACTGCCAGAAATACTTCTCGCGCGAGCGCATGCCGTTGGGGTCCCGGTGCACGACCTTGCGGTAGTCGTCTACCCAGCCGATGGCGCCGAAGCCCAGCGTGACCAGCAGGACGAGCCATACGAAGCGGTTGGACAGATCCATCCACAACAGCGAGGAGGCGGTGATGGACAGCAGGATCAGCACCCCGCCCATGGTCGGCGTGCCGGTCTTGATCAGATGGGTCTGCGGACCGTCGGTGCGCACCGCCTGGCCGACCTTCATCGCGGTGAGCTTGCGGATCAGCGCGGGGCCCGCGGCCAGCCCGATCAGCAGCGAGGTCAGGGTGCTCATCACCGCGCGAAAGGTGATGTAGTTGAACACGCGGAAAAAGCGAAGCTCGGGCGAGCTCTGCATCAACCACAGGGCCAGGCTATGCAGCATGTTCGACTCCCCTGCGGCCGGTGCCGCCCGCATCCTGCGCGCCGGCGCCCCAGCGCTCGCGCAACGCGGCGACCACTCGCTCCATGCGCATGAACCGCGAGCCCTTGACCAGCACGGCGTCGGCGGGGTCGGCGGCGAGAGCGTCGAGGTCTATGTGCTCGAAACTCTGCGCATGCCGCGCAGCCAGGCCCGCGGCCGTGGCGGCCTCGGCGGCCGCGGCCGCGGCCGCCCCCACGGTCCACAGGCCCTGCAGCCCGCGCTCGGCCGCCGCGCGCCCGGCCTCGGCGTGGAACTGCGGCCCCTGGTCGCCCACCTCGCCCATGTCGCCCAGCACCAGCACGCGGCGCCCCGGCAGCGCGGCCAGGCCTTCGATGGCGGCGCGCACGGAATCCGGGTTGGCGTTGTAGGTATCGTCGATCAGCAGCACCTCGCGGCCGTTCGCGCGCCGCAGGGTGCTGCGCTGCATACGCCCCTGCACCGGCTCGAAAGCCTCCAGACCCCGCACCACGGCGTCCATCGGGGCGCCCGCGGCCAGCGAGGCAGCGGCCGCCGCCAGCGCGTTGTGCGCGTTGTGGCGCCCCAGCAGACGCAGGCGCACCAGCGCCTGGCCGGCGGCGGCGCGCAGCATCAGTTGCAGGGCCGGCCGGGCGCCGTCGACCCCGGATTCCTGCTGGGCATCGATCACCCAGCCTTCGAGTTCGGCCTCGCGAGCCTGCGCCCCCGCCGGGACCTGATCGCGCAGGGCAAAGCGCAGCATGCGCCGCGGCGCGCTCAGCTCGCTCCACAGCCCGGCGTAGGCGTCGGTGGCGGGAAACACCGCTACGCCCTGCGGACCCAGCGCCTGCAGCACCTGGCCGTTCTCGCGCGCCACCGCCTCGACGCTGTGCATGAATTCCAGGTGCTCGCGCTGGGCGTTGTTGACCAGGGCCACGTCGGGCGCCGCGATCTCGGCCAGGCGGGCGATCTCGCCCGGATGGTTCATGCCCATTTCCACCACGGCGGCCTGGTGGCGCGGACGCAGGCGCAGCAGGGTCAGCGGCACGCCCACGTCATTGTTGAAATTGCCCTGCGTGGCCAGGCGCTGGTCCTCTCCCAGCCAGGCGGCCAGGATGCAGGAGATCATCTGGGTGACCGTGGTCTTGCCGTTGCTGCCGGTCACGGCGATCAGCGGCATGGCCGGCTGCTGCGCGCGCCAGGCCCGCGCCAGCCGCCCCAGGGCCACGCGGGTGTCCGCCACGCGCACCCCGGGCAGGCCGCTGGCGTGCAGGTCGCGCTCGGCCAGCACCGCGGCGGCGCCGGCGGCCGCGGCCTGGGGCAGGAACTCATGGGCATCGAAGCGCTCGCCGCGCAAGGCCACGAACAGCTCGCCGGCACCGATACGCCGGCTGTCGGTGCTCACGCCGGCGAGCCCGCGGGAGGCCTCGCCGTGCAACTCGCCGCCGGTCCAGTCGGCCAGCTCGCGCAGACCGAACCAGCCGCCCGCGCGCGCGGCCAGCGCCGCGCGGGCATGGAAGGCATCGTGGAAGGCAAGGCGCCGCCCGCGCAGCTCCTGGGTCGCCTCGTGGCCCTTGCCGGCCAGCAGCACGACGTCGCGCATGTCGGCATGCGCCACCGTCTGCGCGATGGCCTGCGCGCGCTCGACCAGCACCAGCATGTTGGCGGGAGCCACTGCGCCCGCGAGCATTTCGTCGAGAATGTCCTGGGGCGCTTCGCTGCGCGGGTTGTCGCTGGTCAGCACGACGCGGTCGGCGCAGCCCT
>DAIDHU010000518.1 GCA_027451915.1 Thiomonas sp.
GCCAGTACGCCTACCGCGACCGCCGTGCCAGGAAGCGCGAGTTCCGCGCGCTGTGGATCACGCGTATCAACGCCGCCGTGCGCGAGCTCGGCATGAGCTACAGCGTGTTCATGAACGGCATGAAAAAAGCCTCGATCGACATCGACCGCAAGGTGCTGGCCGACATGGCGGTGCATGACAGCGCCGCCTTCGGCAAGATCGTCGAGGCCGTGCGGGCGAAGTTGGCCTGAGTCGGGCCCGAGGCAGCGCGCCGCAGGCGCGCTGCCCTGCAACAAGCCGCAGGCCTGGGATGTTCCCGGGCCTTTTTTCACGCCGCCGCCGCTTCGCGGCGCCGGCCTGAAGGTTTTGCGATGACCACGAACCCGCAACTGCAGAACCTGGTGAGCCAGGCGCGCGAACAGTTCGCCGCCAGCCCGAGCGCAGCCGAGCTGGAGAACGCCAAGGCCCGTTTCCTGGGCAAGTCCGGCGCGATCACCGCGCTGATGAAGGATCTCGCGAAACTGTCCCCCGAGGACAAGCGCGCGCAGGGCGCCGAGATCAACCTGGCCAAGCAGGCCATCGAGCAGGCGCTGCAGGCGCGGCGCGACGCGCTGGCCGAGGCCGACTTGCAGGCCCGGCTGGCCGAGCAGGCCATCGACGTCACGCTGGACGGGCGCGGCCAGCGCCGCGGCGGGGTGCACCCGGTGGTGCGCTCGTGGATGCGCATCGAATCCATTTTCCGCTCCATCGGCTTCGAGGTCGCGGACGGCCCCGAGATCGAGGACGACTGGAGCAACTTCACCGCCTTGAACTCGCCGCAGGACCACCCGGCGCGCTCGATGCAGGACACCTTCTACGTCGACCTCGACGACGCGCGCGGCCAGCCGCTGCTGCTGCGCACCCACACCTCGCCCATGCAGGTGCGTCACGCGCGCGCCCATGTTCTGCGCCACCAGGGCGCCGCGACCATGCCCGACATCCGGGTCATCGCCCCGGGGCGCACCTATCGCGTGGACAGCGACGCCACCCATTCGCCCATGTTCCACCAGTTCGAGGGCCTGTGGATCGGCGAGAACGTGTCCATGGCCGACCTGAAGGGCGTGTACACGGCCTTCCTGCACACCTTTTTCGAGCGCGACGACATCGAGCTGCGCTTCCGGCCCTCGTATTTCCCCTTCACCGAGCCCTCGGCCGAGATCGACATGCGCTTCGACAGCGGCCCCTTGCGCGGCCGCTGGCTGGAGATCTCCGGCGCCGGCCAGGTGCATCCGGTGGTGGTGCGCAACTTCGGGCTGGACCCTGAGCGCCACATCGGATTCGCCTTCGGCTCCGGCATCGAGCGCCTGACCATGCTGCGCTACGGCATCGGCGACCTGCGCCAGTTCTACGGCTCCGACCTGCGCTTTCTCGAACAGTTCGACGCCGCCTGAGCCGTCGCGCGCGCCCCCCGAATCCCGATTCCGACTCCCGCCGATCCATGCAAGTACCCGAATCCTGGCTGCGCAGTTTCTGCAACCCGAATCTCGGCATCGAGGAACTCGCCGAAGGCCTGACCATGGCGGGCCTGGAGGTCGAGGAACTGCGCCCCGCCGCGCCCGAATTCCGCGGCGTGGTGGTGGCCCAGGTGCTGGAGGTCGTGCCCCATCCCGACGCCGATCGCCTGCGCGTGTGCCGGGTCGATGTCGGCGCGGCGCAGGCGCTGCAGATCGTCTGCGGCGCGCCCAACGTGGCGCCAGGCATGAAGGTGCCCTGCGCGACCATCGGCGCCGAGCTTCCCCCCGCGCAAGCCGGCGGCGAGGCCTTTCGCATCGGCGCGGCGCGCATGCGCGGGGTGGACTCCCAGGGCATGTTGTGCTCGGCGCGCGAGCTCGGACTGTCCACCGACCACGCCGGGCTGCTGGCGCTGGACCCCGAGCTCGCGGTGGGCCAGGACCTGCGCGAGGCCCTGCGCCTGGATGAGCGCATCCTGGAGATCAAGCTCACGCCCAACCTCGGCCACTGCATGAGCGTGTACGGCGTGGCCCGCGAACTCTCGGCCATCACCGGCGCCGAACTGCAGCGGCCCCGCTTCGAGCCGGTGGTCGCGCAATTGCAGGACCGCCTGCCCGTGAGCGTGCTGGCCGACGATCTGTGCGGGCGTTTCTCCGGGCGCGTGATCCGCGGCGTGGATGCGCGCGCGCCCACCCCGGCCTGGCTGCGCCAGCGCCTGGAGCGCGCCGGCCAGCGCAGCATCTCGGCGCTGGTGGACATCTCCAACTACGTGATGCTCGAGCTGGGACGCCCCACCCACGTGTTCGACCTCGACCGCATCGAGGGCGGCCTGGAAGTGCGCTGGGGCCGCGCCGGCGAATCCCTGGAACTGCTCAACGGCCAGACCATCCAGGTGGACGAGCGCGTCGGCGTGATCGCCGCCGGCCAGGGCATCGAGTCGCTGGCCGGCATCATGGGCGGAGAGGCCACCGCGGTGAGCCTGGACACCCGCAACGTCTACGTCGAGGCCGCCTTCTGGTGGCCCCAGGCCATTCGCGGGCGCGCCCGGCGCTACAACTTCAGCACCGACGCCGGCGCGCGTTTCGAGCGCGGCGTGGACCCCGCCACCACGGTGGAGCACCTGGAATACATCACCCGCCTGATCCTCGAGGTCTGCGGCGGCCAGGCCGGCCCGGTGGACGACCAGCGCCTGCGCATTCCCGAGCGCAAGCCCGTGGCCATGCGGGTGGCACGCTGCGAGCGCATCATCGGCACCCCGGTGGGCGCCGATCGCATGGCCCAGATTTTCCAGCGCCTGGGCCTGCCCGCGCTGCGCGAAGGGCAGGGCGCCGACCAGCGCTTCGTGGTCACCCCGCCCAGCCACCGCTTCGACCTCGAGATCGAGGAGGATCTGGTCGAGGAAGTGGCGCGCATCCACGGCTACGCCAACATTCCCGTGCGCCCGCCGCTGGCGCGCATGACCATGCTGCCCGAGCCCGAGGGCCTGCGCAGCCAGCACGCGCTGCGCCTGGCCCTGGTCGAGCGCGGCTACCAGGAAACCATCCAGTTCAGTTTCGCCGAAGCCGAATGGGAGGCCGACCTGGCCGGCAACGCGCAGCCCATCGCGCTGCGCAACCCCATCAGCGCGCAGGCCGGCGTGATGCGCTCCAGCCTGCTGGGCGGCCTGCTGCAGACCCTGCGCACCAACCTGAACCAGCGCGCGCGCCGCGCGCGCATGTTCGAAGTGGGGCGAGTGTTCCTGCGCGCCCCTGGACGCGAGGATCTCGAACCCCGCGGCGTCGAGCAGCCCACCCGCGTGGGCGGCCTGGCCTACGGCCCGGCCATGCCCACCGGCTGGGCCGCGCCCGAGCGCCAGGTCGATTTCTACGACGTCAAGGCCGATGTGCAGCAACTCTGCGCGGGCTGCGGCGAACTGCGCTTCGAGCCCGTGCAGCACCCGGCGCTGCACCCGGGGCGCGCCGCCAGCGTGCTGATCGACGGGCGTAGCGCCGGCGTGGTCGGCGAACTGCATCCGCGCTGGGTGCACAAATACGCGCTGCCCCAGGCCCCCATCGTGTTCGAACTCGACGCCGCGATGCTGCAGCGCCGGCAACTGCCCCAGCCCCATGCCGTGCCGCGCACCCCCGCGGTGCTGCGCGACCTGGCCTTCGTGCTCGAGGCCTCGGTGCCGGCGGCTCGCGTGCTCGAACTGGCGCGCGAGCTGCGCGCCAGCGATGCCCGCTGCGCCATCCTGGCCGATGCCGCGCTGTTCGACGTGTTCCCCTTGCCCGGCACCAGCACGCGCAGCCTCGCGCTGCGTCTGAGCCTGCAGGCCGAGGAAACCCTCACCGATGCCCAGGCCGACGCCGCCTGCGCCGCCGTGGTCGAGGCCATGCAGCGCGCCTTCGACGCACGCCTGCGCGCCTGAAGCCGCGGCCCCCGAGCGCCCATCCGACGACCGTCTTTCGCGAAGGACCCATCCCATCATGGAAAAACTGGTCACCAGCCTGCAGACCCCGAGCCTGACCAAGGCCGAGTTGTCGGAATTGCTGTACGAGCGCATCGGGCTGAACAAGCGCGAGTCCAAGGACATGGTGGACGCGTTTTTCGACCTGATCCGCGATGCGCTGGCCAACGGCCAGGACGTCAAGCTGTCCAATTTCGGGAATTTCCAGTTGCGCGACAAGGCGCAACGCCCCGGGCGCAACCCGCGCACCGGCGAGGTCATCCCCATCCGCGCGAGGCGCGTGGTCACCTTCCATCCGAGCCAGAAGTTCAAGGAACAGCTGCAAGGCGGCAATGAGGCCGCCATGCCCCTGACCGTCACCGGCACCCTGACACGGGGCTGAGCGCCGCCCGACGCCCCGAGCCCGCCCGCTGAGCCGCGCCCGCCATGACCGCCTCCTCGGATCTGCCGCCGATCCCCGCCAAGCGCTACTTCACCATCGGTGAGGTCAGCGAGCTGTGCGGCGTGAAGGCCCACGTGCTGCGCTACTGGGAGCAGGAGTTCAGCCAGCTGCGCCCGATGAAACGCCGCGGCAACCGGCGCTACTACCAGCATCACGAAGTGCTGCTGATCCGGCGCATCCGCGAGCTGCTGTACGACCAGGGCTTCACCATCCACGGCGCCCGCGCCAAGCTGTCGCAGGGGCATGGCACCGAGGCCCCGCATGGCGCCGACAGCGTGGCACCGGTGGTGCTGCCCGAGGTGCCGCCGCTGCCGCTGCCCGCCGGCGACCCCGCGAGCTGGACCCCGGCGGGGCGCGAGGAGCTGTTGCGCGAACTTTTGCTGCTCAGGGAGCTTTTGCGCAGCGACTGAAGCTGCTACACTTTTTGTTTTTGGTCAGTCGGGGCGTAGCGCAGCCTGGTAGCGCACCTGCATGGGGTGCAGGGGGTCGGAAGTTCGAATCTTCTCGCCCCGACCATTGAGACCAAGGAAGAATCAAGGACCTGCCCCAGGTCCTGGGAAGCCCGCCGTGACAGGTCATGCGCGGGCTTTTTCGTGGGCGCTGATCGCTTGCCGATCGCTTGCCAATGCGCGGGGCCTGCAGCCCCTGGCGTTGCGCATCACCGACGGTCGTCGGCACGAGTTGCCCGCCAGCTCGCCGCTCAGCGGCCAGACCGTGCGACCTGCAGAGTCTGTCGGCACCCCTTGGGGTAGTTGCGGCATCCCCAGAACGCTCGCGAGCCTTCCTTGCCCTCGCGCAACACCATCTTGATCCCGCACGCCGGGCAGGTCGGCGTCACGTAGTCGCCGTCCGTGGCCAAGGCGAGCAGCCGCGCCTGAGCGTCGACGGGCAGGGCATTGATCCTTCCCACGAGATCGGATCCATCATCTCAAGTTTCAGCTGGTCCGAGAATCCCGGGGCAGGTCACGCGCAATGACCTCTTGTACTCCGCGCATCTACCCCTTGCATCCTGACGCAACGGTTGTCGCCATTGACAACCCTCCCGCCGTTGTCGGTTCCATCTCTCGCCCACGCCAGCCTTGGACGAGATGCACTTGTTGAGCCAAGGGGCGGAGATCGGCCTGAGCGGGCGCTGGGCGCAGGTTGTGGCGGCGACCGCAATGCCGCAGGCAACGGTCGCCGACATCAGCAGCCCGATGAGCAACAGCTTTCAGCGCTCGCGGCCTGGTGCTTTCGACCCTGAGCGGTCATTGCCGCGGGAGCGCAACCCTGCGCAGCGGATCCTTGGCGCTTGACAGCATCTCGACCTATGCAGCTTCGGCATGCAGCTTCATCCCCAACGCGCGCAATACTTTCAGCAGCGTTGACAGTTCGGGATTGCCATCCGCGGAAAGTGCCTTGTACAAACCCTGCCGGGTCATGCCAGTCTCGCGTGCCACGCGCTCGATGCCGCGCGAGCGTGCGATGTCACCGAGGACCTGAGTGATGAAGGCGGGGTCGTCGCCGGCCTCGTCAAGCGCGGCATTCAGATAGGCAACGCGATCGTCGTCAGACCCGAGGTGCTTGGCTGAATCCCACGGCAGCGTCTTGATAGTCATCCCAGTTCCTTCACCATTCGCAGAGCGGTTCGGATGTCCTCTTGTTGCGAAGACTTGTCCCCGCCGATCAGAAGCAGAATCAGCTCCGAGCCTCGTGACGTGTAATAGACGCGATACCCGGGGCCATAGTCAATCTTCATTTCCACAACACCACCGGGCAACACACGGTGTTGACCAGGGTTGCCCATTCCCAAGCGCCGCACTCGCACGTCGATGCGGGCGCGCGCCTGTCGATCTCGCACGCGGTCGAACCATTGCGCATACTCGATCGTCTGGCGGATCAATCGCATGCGTCAACGATAGTTGACAAGCCTGGTGCTGTCAACCATAGTTGTCATCACGGCGTGGCCTCTCCTGAACGCCGGCCTCGCTGTGAC
>DAIDHU010000519.1 GCA_027451915.1 Thiomonas sp.
GGGCTTGCGCGTGATCAGCCCGGTCCAGTTCCACCAGGGCGGGTTGAAGCGGGCGGAGCCGAACAGGTGCGGCGCGGCGATGGCCAGCGGCGCCAGCACCAGCACCCAGGCTCCCAGGCGACGGCCCAGCAAGTGATGCACCAGCAGCATGGCCGCCACGCCCTGCAGGATTCCGAAGTAGATGAAGCTGTCCGGGAATGCCAGCCAGCTTCCGGCGACCACCAGAAGGCCGGCGCCGAAGATCTGCGCCCAGCGCTTCCAGAACGCGGCCTCGCTGCGCGCGCGCGCATCGCCCACCGCCTGGCTCAGGCCCGAGCTGAGCAGGAACAGGCTGACGATGCACACGCGCTGCCACAGCCACAGCGGGTTGGTGTAGAAATCCGTGTGGATGTAGCCGAACCAGTTCAGGTCGAAACTGAAATGGAAGGACATCATCCAGACGATGGCCAGCCCGCGCAGGCTGTCCAGCCCGCCCAGCCGAGGCGTGCGGCTCACGGCCGGGGCGGGATCGAGCTCAGGCACACCAGGCTCGCGCATTGCGGAACATGCGCGCCCACGGCGAGGCATCGCCCCATTCGCCCGGCGCCCAGCTGAACTGCAGGCCGCGATGCACCCGCTCCGGGTGGGGCATCAGCGCGGTGAAGCGCCCGTCGGCGGTGGTCACGCCGGTCAATCCGCCCGCACTGCCGTTGGGGTTCAGCGGATAGGCCTCGGTGGGGCGTCCATGGCCGTCGACGAAACGCAGTGCGGCGTCGACCCGGGCCGCATCGCCCTGCTGCGAGAAGTCCGCGTAGCCCTCGCCATGCGCGACCACGATGGGCATGCGGCTGCCGGCCATGCCGCTGAAGAACAGGGATGGGGACGGCAGCACCTCGACCATGGCCAGGCGCGCCTCGTACTGCTCCGAGCGGTTGCGGGTGAAACGCGGCCAGGCCTGCGCACCGGGAATCATCGGCGCCAGCGCGGCCAGCATCTGGCAGCCATTGCACACCCCCAGCGCGAAGGTGTCGCCGCGTGCGAAGAACTCCCCGAAGGCCTGCTCCAGCGCGGGGTTGAATCGGATGGTGCGCGCCCAGCCCTCGCCCGCGCCCAGCACGTCGCCATAGCTGAAGCCGCCGCAGGCCACCAGGCCCCGGAAGGAGCGCAGGTCCACGCGTCCGGCGATGAGGTCGCTCATGTGCACGTCGTGCGCGGCGAAGCCCGCGCGGTCCATGGCCCAGGCCATCTCGCGCTGCGAATTCACCCCCTGCTCGCGCAGGATGGCCACGCGGGGGCGCTCGCCCGCCACCACGAAAGGCGCGGCCACGTCCTCGGCGAGGTCGAAGCTCAACTGCGCGTGCAGGCCGGGGTCGTCCGCGCAGGCCAGCGCGTGTTCCGAATCGGCGCATTCCGGGTTGTCCCGCAGGCGCGCGATGGCGTGCGACACATGGTCCCATTCGCGCATCAGCTCGGCGCGCGCAACGTGCAGGATGCGCCGCGAATCGCGCCACACCTCCAGGCTGTCGCCCGGCCCGACCTGGCCCACCACATGGCTGCAGGCCGACAAGCCGTGCGCCCGCAGGATGCGCATCGCCTCGTCGCGCTTGTCCAGGCGCAGTTGCAACACCACGCCGGGCTCCTCGTTGAACAGCACGCGCAGCGCCAGATCGTTGCGCCGTTCGGCGACCTGCTGCGCCCAGTTCTTCGCATCGCCCTCGTCGGGCAGGGCTTCGGCGGCCGCGATGGGCATGTCCAGGTTCAGCGCCAGCCCGGCGCGCCCGGCGAAGGCCATTTCACACACGGTCGCCCACAGACCTCCGTCGCTGCGATCGTGGTAGGCCAGCACCATGTCCTGCCGGCGCAACTCGTCCAGCGCCGCGCACAGGCGCTGCAGGTCCTGCGCATCGTCCAGGTCGGGCACGGGCTGCACCGCCTGGCCCAGGGCCTGCGCCAGGATGCCGCCGCCCATGCGCTGGCGCCCGTGGCCCAGGTCGACCAGCAGCAGCACGCTGGGACCCTGGTCCAGGCGCAACTGCGGGGTCCAGGCACCACGCACGTCCTCGAGCACCGCGAAGGCCGACACCAGCAACGAAACCGGCGAGCTCACCGAGCGCTCCGAGCCCTCGGCCTGCCAGCGCGTATGCATGGACAGCGAATCCTTGCCCACCGGCACCGCGATGCCCAGGCGGGGGCACAGCTCCATGGCCACCGCGCGCACGGTCTCGTACAGCGCCGCGTCCTGGCCCGGCTGGCCGCAGGCGGCCATCCAGTTGCAGGACAACTTGACCTGGCCCAGCGAAGCCAGCGGCGCGGCCAGCAGGTTGGTCAGGGCCTCGGCCACCGCCATGCGCCCGCTGGCCGCCGCGTCGGCCACCGCCAGGGGGGTGCGCTCGCCCATGGCCATGGCCTCGCCGCGCGTGCCCGCGTAGTCGGCCAGGGTGATGGCGCAGTCGGCCACCGGCACCTGCCAGGGCCCGACCATGGGGTCGCGGTGCGACAGGCCGCCGACGGTGCGGTCGCCGATGCTGATCAGGAAACGCTTGCTGGCCACGCTGGGGTGGCGCAGCACGGTGCGCGCCGCCCATTCCAGCTCCACGCCGGTGAGATCGATGCCCGGCAGGCGCAGCTGCTGGCTGCGCACGTCGCGCACCATGCGCGGGGGCTTGCCCAGAAGCACCGACATGGGCATGTCCACCGGGGGCTGGCCGAGCAGGCGGTCGGCCATCTGCAGCAGCGCGCGATCCTGCGCGCGGCCCAGCACCGCGAAGGGGCAGCGCTCGCGCTCGCACAGCGCGGCGAACTCCTCCAGCGCCTCGGGGGCGATGGCCAGCACGTAGCGCTCCTGGCTCTCGTTGCACCAGATCTCGCGCGGACTCATGCCGCTTTCCTCCACCGGCACGTCGCGCAGCTCCAGCGCGGCGCCCAGGCCGGCGCCGTCGACCAGCTCGGGCAAGGCGTTGGACAGGCCGCCCGCGCCCACGTCGTGGATGGCCAGGATCGGGTTGGCCGCGCCCAGGCCGCGACAGGCCTCGATGACTTCCTGCGCGCGGCGCTGCATCTCGGGATTGCCGCGCTGCACCGAATCGAAGTCCAGGTGCTCGGCGTTGGTGCCGGTGGCCAGGCTGGAGGCCGCCCCGCCGCCCACGCCGATGCGCATGCCCGGCCCGCCCAGCTGCAGCAGCAGCGTGCCGGCGGGGAACTCCACCTTGTGGGTATGCGCGTCGGCGATCTCGCCCACGCCCCCGGCGATCATGATGGGCTTGTGGTAACCCCAGCGGCGCTCGCCGGCGGCCTGCTCGAACACGCGGAACACGCCGCACAGGTTCGGGCGGCCGAACTCGTTGTTGAAGGCGGCCGCCCCGATCGGGCCGTCGATCATGATCTGCAGCGCGCTGGCCAGATGGCCGGGGCGCCCCACGTCCTCGCCCTCCCAGGGCTCCGGCCGCGCGGGATCCAGGCGCAGGCTGGACACGTGGAATCCGCTCAGGCCCGCCTTGGGGCGGCCTCCGCGCCCGGTGGCGCCCTCGTCGCGGATTTCCCCGCCGGCGCCGGTGGCGGCGCCCGGGAAGGGAGAGATGGCCGTGGGATGGTTGTGGGTCTCCACCTTCATCAGCGTGTGCACCAGCGCCGGCTCGGCCACGTAGCGATGGTCGGCGCCCTGCGGCTGCCAGCGCTGCACCGTGCCGCCCTGCATGACCGCGGCGTTGTCCGAGTACGCCACCACCGTGCCCTGGGGGTGGGCGCTATGGGTGTGGCGGATCATGCCGAACAGGGTGTGCTCCTGCTCGCGCCCGTCGATGATGAACCGGGCGTTGAAAATCTTGTGCCGGCAATGCTCGCTGTTGGCCTGCGCGAACATGAGCAGCTCGACGTCGGTGGGGTTGCGCCGCAGCTGCCCGGCGAAGGCCTGCACCAGGTAGTCGATCTCGTCGTCGGACAGGGCCAGGCCCTGCTCCACGTTGGCGCGCGCGAGCGCCTCGCGCCCCTGCCCCAGCACGTCCACGCTGCGCAGCGCCTGCGGCTGCAGGTCGTCGAACAGGCGATGCGCGTCGGCACGCGACAGCACCACGCTTTCGGTCATGCGGTCGTGCAACACGCGCGACAGCGCCAGCAGCTGCTGCGCGTCCGGCGCGCTGGCGCGCCGCGCCAGCTCGAAGCGGAATTCCACCGCGCGCTCGATGCGCCGCACCTCGGCACCGCAATGGCGGGCGATCTCGGTCGCCTTGCTCGCCCAGGGGGAGATGGTGCCCAGGCGAGGCACCACCAGCAGCGAGGGGCCTTCCCGCGGCCCGGTGTACGGCGTGCCATAGCGCAAAAGCTCGGCCAGGCGGGAGCGCAAGGCCGCGTCGGCCGGCCGCTCGGTGGCCGCGAAATGCACCAGGCGGGCATGCAGGGCCGCGACGCCGGCGGCCTCGGCGGGGCAGGATTCGCGCAGACGCTGCATCAACGCGCGCAGGCGGAAGCTCGACAGCGCGACACCGCCTTCGAATTCGACGATGGGGGGGCGCTCGCCCGCGCGGACCGGGTCGGAGGCGCGGGAACCGGAGGCGGGGGCGGAGGAATCGGTGGGATGGGACAAGGCGGGAACTCGCGTAGCGGCGGATCGGCGGAGCCGCCGCGCCGGCCCGCGCGCATGTCCGATCGCATGTCGGACGGACACAGGCACGCAGGCTGAAGCGGGGCAGGCGCATTGTAGGGTGCCCGGGCCCGCGCGCACGCGCGACGGCCGCGGGTGAGATAATGCGAAACATGAGTATTTCCATCAAGACCGAGCAGGACCTCGCCGAGCTGCGCATCGCCGCCCGCCTGGGGGCCGAGTTGCTCGACTACCTCACGCCCTTCGTCAAGCCCGGAATCACCACCAAGGAGATCGACCGGCTGGCGCATGAGTACACCGTCAAGGTGCAAGGGGGCATCCCCGCGCCGCTGAACTACGCCCCGCCCGGCTACACGCCCTACCCGGCGTCGATCTGCACCTCGGTCAACCACGTCGTCTGCCACGGCATCCCGAACGAGCGTGCGCTCAAGGATGGCGACATCGTCAACATCGACGTCACGGTCATCAAGGACGGCTGGCATGGCGACACCAGCCGCATGTTCCTGATCGGCAAGGTCCCCCCGCACGTGGAACGCCTGTGCCGCATCACCTACGAGGCCATGTGGCATGGCATCTTGCAGGTGCGCCCCGGCGCCCACCTGGGCGACATCGGCCACGCCATCCAGACCTTCGCCGAGGCCGCCGGCTACAGCGTGGTGCGCGAATTCTGCGGCCACGGCATCGGGCGCAAGTTCCACGAGGATCCCCAGGTCCTGCACTACGGCAGGCCGGGCACGCTGGACGAACTGCGCCCCGGCATGGTGTTCACCATCGAGCCGATGATCAACGCCGGGCGCCGCGAGATCCGCGAAATGCCCGACGGCTGGACCATCGTCACCAAGGACCGCTCGCTGTCGGCGCAGTGGGAGCACATGGTGCTGGTCACGCCCACCGGCTACGAGGTGCTCACGGTCTCCGCCGGCACGCCGGCGCCGCCGGCCTTCGTCGGCGCCGCGCAGGCGGCTTGAGCCGCGGTGAGCGACGCCGCGACGGCCCTCGAAGCGCCCGCCCCGCCGGGCCTGGCCGGCGAGGCCGCGCGCATCCGCGGCG